>NZ_JBHUAF010000025.1:0-42456 GCF_042789895.1 Kitasatospora sp. NPDC056783 | reverse complement strand
CCCGGGTGGGCGGGTCCGCGCGGGTCGGCTTGGCAGGCTCCGGCAGGGCCGGCTGGGGCGCCGCCTCGGGGACCGTCGCCGGGTTCGGCGGCGCGACGACCTGGGCGGGCGCGGCCGCCGGCCGGGCGACGGCGCCCGTGCCGATCCGCGGGGTGAAGGAGAACCAGACCACCACCAGGGCCACCGTCAGCGGTACGGCCACCATCAGCACCCGGGACAGCCACCCGGCCAGCAGCGCGGGCTGGACGTACTCGCCCTTCGCGGCGACCGGCGGCGCCCCGGCCCGCTGGACCTCGACCGCGTACTCGTGCCGGTGCGGCCGTCCGGCCCACAGGAACCGGGCCGGGCGCAGGGCGAGCCGGACGAACGCGGCCCGGCCGGGTTCGATCCGCACCGTGCTCTCGCGCAGGTCGTACCGCAGCTCGCCGGCCTGGTCGTTGCCGCGCAGGGCCGCCGTGACCGGGGCGTTGCCGAGGTTGTCCACGGCCAGCCGGGGCCGGCCCCGCCAGCGGCCCCGCACCCGCCCCGGGACCAGCTCGGCCCGCAGGGTGTGGAAGGGGTTGACGGTGAGGTTCCCCTCGGGGACGCTGAGGCCGTCCGGGTGCTCGGCCGGGACGACCTGGAGCGCGAACGGATTCGGCCCCGCCGGGACGTCCGGGGTGCGCGGCGGGCTGAACGTCACCTCCGCCGTCCCGGTGGTGTTCGGGTACAGCCGCAGCCGGTCGGGCTCGACCCGGATGTACGGCGCCAGGTCGCCGACCGGTTCGATCCGGAATTCGTCCACCACGTCGCTGGTGTTGCGTACCCGCAGCCGGATGGACGTGCTGCCGCCCGGTTCGACGGTGGCTGCTGCGGGTTCGAGGTTCGCCCAGGTGCTCACCCGGCCACGGTAGGGACGGACCGGGGGCCGGGTCAGCGGCCGGGCGCGCGGTCCGGGGGGCAGTGCCCACCGCCCCGGTGGCCGCCCTCGCGGACGTTCCGGGGCGGGGACCGGCGGGCGCAGGATGCGGATGGTCGGTCCGCAACCGGGCGCGACCGCCGTGCTCGCGCACGCCGTTCCCACGTTTCGTTCCCGGATCCCAAGGAGCACCACACCATGCCGTCCTACCTGTCTCCCGGCGTCTACGTGGAGGAGGTGGCCAGCGGATCGCGCCCGATCGAGGGCGTGGGCACCGCGGTCGGCGCCTTCGTCGGCCTCGCGCCGCGCGGCCCGTCGAACGAGCCGACGCTGGTGACGAACTGGAGCCAGTACACCGCCGCCTTCGGCGACTTCACCGACGGGTACTACCTCGCCCACGCGGTGTACGGGTTCTTCAACAACGGCGGCACCGCCTGCTACGTGGTCCGGGTGGGCGGCGCCGCGCCCGGCTCCGCACCCGCCCTCGCGCCGGGCGGCGTGTCCACCGGCCGGGCCGGGGCCCCGGACCCGGCTCAGGACTCGGACCGGGCCCCGGCGTTGGAACCCGGTGAGCCGCGGGCCCTCGGGGGCTTCCGGGTCGCCGCGCTGCCCGAGGCCGCCCGGGCCGGCGGCGCGCTGACCGTCGAGGTGGCCGACCCGGAGGGCGAGGGACCGGCTGACCGGTTCCGCCTGGTGGTGAAGGCCGGCGACAAGGTGGCCGAGACGCTGGAGGTGACCGCCAAGCGCGGCGCGCGCGGCTACGTGGTCACCCAGGTCAAGGAGAAGTCCCGCCTGATCAGCCTCGAAGAGGCCGTTCCCGCAGGCCAGTTGACCCGGCCGGAGAACCAGACCGTCGCACTGCCGGCGCCGCGCGCGGTGAGCGCCGGCCCGGTGGCCGTGTCCGATGCGGCTGCCGGTGCTGCCGCTGCCCCCGTCACCGCCGGCCACAGCGCCCAGCAGTACCTCGGCGACTCCGCCGACCGCACCGGGTTCGGCGGCCTGGAGGCGATCGACGAGATCACCATGGTCGCCGTCCCCGACCTGATGGCCGCCTACCAGCAGGGCGCCCTCGACCTGGAAGCCGTCAAGGCCGTCCAGCTCGGGCTGATCGCGCACTGCGAGCAGATGGGCGACCGGATGGCGATCCTCGACCCGCCGCCCGGGCTGAACGCCCGGCAGGTCCAGGTGTGGCGCCAGCAGACGGCCGGCTACGACTCGCGCTTCGCGGCCCTGTACTACCCGTGGATCAAGGTCTTCGACCCCTCGGCCGGGCGCGCCCGGATGGTCCCGCCGAGCGGCCACCTGTCCGGCGTCTGGTCGCGCAACGACTCCGAGCGCGGTGTGCACAAGGCCCCCGCCAACGAGGTCGTGCGCGGCGCCGTCGATCTGGAGCTCCAGATCACCCGGGGCGAGCAGGACCTGCTGAACCCGGTGGGCGTCAACTGCATTCGCGCGTTCCCGGGCCGGGGCGTCCGGGTGTGGGGCGCGCGCACCCTCGCCTCCGACCCGGCATGGCGCTACCTGAACGTCCGCCGGTACTTCAACTACCTGGAGGAGTCGATCCTGATCGGCACCCAGTGGGTGGTCTTCGAACCCAACGACGAGGCGCTGTGGTCGCGCATCCGCCGCAACATCTCCGCCTTCCTGGTCAACGAGTGGCGGGCCGGCGCCCTGTTCGGCAGCACCGCCGAGGAGGCCTTCTACGTCAAGTGCGACGCGGAGACCAACCCGCCGGAGTCGGTGGACGTCGGCCGGGTGGTCTGCGAGATCGGCATCGCGCCGGTCAAGCCCGCCGAGTTCGTCGTCTTCCGGATGGCCCAGCACTCCAGCGGAGCGGGCGAGTTGGACGAGTGACCGGCCGGCTTCCCTTCCTCCATCCCTCCCGCCCTCCCGTCCGTACATTCGCCACCAGCACAGTAAGAGGATCACGGAACAATGTCGCTCCAGCCCGGTGATGCCCTCACCTCACACAACTTCGGCCTCCAGATCGACGGCGTGATGGTCGAGTACCTCCAGTCCGTGGACGGCCTGTCGATCGAGCAGGACGTCATCGAGTACCAGCAGGTCTCGGCGGACGGGAAGCCCGTCATCAAGAAGCTGCCGGGGGTGAAGAAGGCCGGCCAGTGCACGGTGGTGCGGGGCGCCACCCAGAGCTCGGCCTTCTCCCAGTGGATCAACCAGTCCATCCAGGGCAACATGGGGCTGGCCCGCAAGAACGCCAGCATCATCTTCATGGACTACATGAACACCCCGGTCAAGCGCTACCACCTGCGCAACGCCTGGTGCTCCAAGGTGGACGCCAGCTCGGCCAAGGCGGGGGAGGCCTCGGCGCTGACCGAGACGGTGACCATCACCTTCGAAGAGCTGGTCATCGAGTGATGCGTCGTCAGATCATGCCTCCTGCCGCAGGGTTGAGGAAGACGTCGGAGGCGGGCTCCTCGGTGCCGGATCCGGCGGCGGATTCGCTCGTGGCCTCGACCTCGACCTCGGGCACCGAAGCCGGCGCTCTCCGTACCGAGTTCGACTTCGAGCTGCCGCGCGGGTACGTCGACGCGGCCGGGGTCGTGCACCGGCGGGGCACCATGCGCCTGGCCACGGCCCGGGACGAACTCGTGCCGCTGCGGGACGTCCGGGTGCAGGAGAACCCCGCCTACCTCTCGGTGGTGCTGCTGGGCCGGGTGATCACCCGGCTCGGCACCGTCCCGGTCGTGCACGACGGCGTGGTCGAGGAGATGTTCGCCTCCGACCTGGCGTTCCTCCAGGACTTCTACCGCCAGGTGAACGCCGAGGGGCACACCCGTGCCGCCGTGAACTGCCCGTCCTGCCAGGACACCTTCGAGGTGGAACTGGGCGGGAGCCGCCTGGGGGAATCGTGACGTACGCGGCCGACCGGCTGTACGAGGAAGCCGCGTACGTCGCCTACCACTTCCACTGGAGCATGGCGGACATCCTGGACCTGGAACACCGGGACCGGCGGCGATGGGTCGACGAGATCGCGTCGCTGGTCGAGCGGGCGGAACGGCGGAGGGGCTGAAACAGGATGCGAATTCCTCGGTTCCGGCGGGGTGTCGGGGACGGTGCGGTCCCTGCGGGCGATGGTGCCGCGTCCGGTGTGGCCGGTGCGGCCGGTGTGGCTCCGCTGGTGGAGCACCGCGTCCAGGAGTGGTACGGGCTGCCGCCGCTGCTCCGACGGGCCCGGCTGACGCCGATCGGCGCGCGACCGGACTTCGGAGACCGGCTGGCGACCCGGGGCAACCCGGCGCAGTCCGGCGCGATGGCCCACCTGGTCACGCACGAGGCGCCGTCGGGGCTGGTCCACGGCCTGCTGCACCCCGTGAGGGGGAGCGCGGGGCGTGGGCCGGCATCGAGCGGGCCCGACATTCCGACCCTGCCGGTCGCGCGTCGGTGGCCGGTGAGTGCGGAAGCCGCACCCCCGGACGCGGCGGGCTCCGAGGGGCTCGGGACGCGGGTTGGTGCGGTGGCGGACGTGGCCGTGGACGTGCCATCGGCCGTGTCGGCGGCTCCGGTTCCTTCCGTGCGGGGCGTCGCCCGGCTGGCGCGTCGGTTGGTCCGACGGTCCGTGAGGACGGTGGCCCGGGTGGACGCGGCGGCCGTACGGGAGGCGGGTGCTGTGAGCGGTGGCGGTGGTGAGGATTCGGCGGCGGCGGTGGCGGCCGGAGACTCGTCCGCTGGTGGCCGGGTGTCTCGGACGGATGTTGTCCAGCGCGCGCGTGCGGCGGCGGGGGAGGGCCGGGCCCGCGCCGGTGATGCGGTGCGGGGCGCCGCGGACGATGGCGGTGTCGCCATCGTGCCGGGTCGGGCGCCGCGCGACGGGGCCGCGGCTCAGCGCTCCGGCGCGATGGCGGGGGTGTCCCCCGCCGGTGCCGGTCGCCGAGGGCCGGGCAGGGAAGCCGAGGACGCGGTGGCCTCGGTGGACGGTGCTGTCGCTGCCGTAGGTGTGACCGACTTGCGGCGGAGCGGCCCGACGCGGGCCTCGTTGCCCGGTGCTCGCGCTCGGCGCGGTGACCGGCCGAGGCCGCCGCAGTCGGCCGTTCAGCGCGCCTCCGTCACCGGCCAGGTGGCCCCCGAGGGGCCCGTGGAGCGGCGCGCGGATGCCGGCGGGCGGAAGGGTGCCGGGCTTGGCACTCCGATCGAGGCGCCAGGCGGGCTGTGGCAGGCGGTAGTTGAGAGCGCGCCTGTTGCCGGACAGGCGGTCTCCGAGGGGCTTGTGGGGCGGCGGACGGACGAGGGCGGGCGGGTAGTGCCGGTTGCGGTGGTGGCCGGGGTGACTTCGGGTCGTTCCGTTGCCGAAGGCGTGGCGGTTCAGCGTGTGTCCGGTGCCGATCACCGGGCCGATGAGGTGGTTGTGCGGCCGGTGGGTGTCGGGCTCGGGGCCCCGATGGAGGTGCCGGTTCCGTCGCGGGCCGTGCCGCTCGCCCGGGACGCCGTCGGCCGGCCGGGCGAAGGTCCGGTCGGCGCCGGGCCGGTCGTCGGGCGGGTGGTCGATGGCAGGCGGCACCCGCAGGGGCCGCGCGGGGCCGGACACCCGGGCCCCGGCGAACGGGCGGTTCGAGGCCTCGTGTTGGGCGCGCCCGTCACAGCGGCTCCGGCAGGCGCCGTACCGCTCACCTCGACCGGGGCCGTGCCGTCGGCCGTCCGGCGTCGGGCGGTCGCGACGGCGATGGCAGAGCCCGCCGGTGGTTTCGTGGAACCGTCGGTCGGAGGCCTGCCAGGAGAGCCGAACGCCGTTGCCACCAGGCGGGTTTCGACACCGGTGGCGGGTGGAGTGGTGTCGGCGGTGACCAGGAGTGCCGCTGGGTCGGCAGGTGTGGGCGTGCGGGGCGGGCGGATGGCCGCTTCGCGTCGGGTTGTGTCCGCTGGTGCTGTGGGGGGTGGTGTCGAGGTGTCGGGGGGCGGGCGGTCGGCAGGCGCTGTGGTGCCGGGGTCGGCTGCTGCGCAGGAGGGATCGGCCGCGGCTGGTGGATCGGGCGGGCCGGTTGTGGTGGCGCGTCGGGTCGTTGCGGGGTCGACCGTTTTCCCGGGGCGGACAGTGGCTCCGGCCGCCTCGGTGGGGTTGGCCTCGGAGCGGTCCGTCGTGGCAGTGGGTCCCGCCGCGGTGGGAGGGACGGCTGCCGCCGGCGGGGAGGGCGGTCCGGCAGGGACAC
The DNA here is from genome assembly GCF_042789895.1 of Kitasatospora sp. NPDC056783. Lineage (NCBI taxonomy): Bacteria > Bacillati > Actinomycetota > Actinomycetes > Kitasatosporales > Streptomycetaceae > Kitasatospora > Kitasatospora sp. NPDC056783. The sequence continues at coordinate 36,393 of NZ_JBHUAF010000025.1, read as the reverse complement.
GGGCGGCGGTGCCCGCTCGGCTGTGGACCGTCCAGGCGGCGTCCGGGTCCGGCCCGGCCCGGGCCGACTCGGAGCGTCCAGCCGACGGCCGGCCGGTGCGTGCTTCAACGCCGGGGTGGCGAAGTGTCGTTGGTGCTCGGAGGTCCGTCTCCTCGGGGGCGGCCGGCGGCCAGACCGTTGCGCATGGCAGGCCGGTGCCCGTCGTGGAGCGGGCCGGTGCTTCGGCGGTGGGTGGTACGTCTTCGGTTCGGCGGGTGGTCAGCCTGCAACGACGGGTCGGCGATGCGTCTGCGGCGCGAACCGGGCCTGCCGGCCCGGCGGTTCGGCCGGGCGCCGCGTTCGCGGCGGCGCCGGTGCGGCGGGCGACGGACCTGCCGCCGGTGGCGCCGAGCCTGCCCGCGCCGCCTGCCGAGCAGCTCCCCGCCGGTCCGGCGGGCCTGCGGACGGTGGCGCGGACGCCATCGCCCGCACCTGTTCCCGCCGCGCCCACGACCCGCCGGGCGGCCGCGCGGCCCGCAACCCCGCCGCCCGAACCGCCCGAACCGTCCGCGCTTCCGGACCCACCGGCCCCGCCGCGTTCCCCGGAGTTCGCCGAGCCGGATCTCGATGTGCTCGCCCGTCGCCTGCTCACCCCGCTCGCGCGGCTGCTCCGCGCGGAGCTGCGGTTGGACCGGGAGAGGACCGGCCGGCTTCGCGATCCGCGTCGTTGAGCTGCCGGACGCGCTTTGGCTCTCGGGAGTTCTTCGTTTCGCTCGCCGCCCGCTCGCTCGCCCGCCGCGCGTGGAGTCGCGCTCGGGCGGGGAGCGGGTTGGCCGGCTCCGCGGCTCGTGGCGCGGAGCCGACCCGCCAACCGACCGACCTGCCAACCGACCGACCCCGTCAACCAATCCCCCTCAGCCCCACCCACCCCCGAGGAGCGTCGTGACCACCACCAAGGACCCCGGGTCCTCCATCTTCTTCCGCCTCACCATCGACGGTCTCGACCTCGGCCTCTTCAACAGCTGCGACGGCCTCGCCGCCCACGTCGAGACCGAGGAGTGGCAGGAGGGCGGCAACAACGGCCACGTGTGGAAGCTGCCGACCCGGGTCCGGCACACCCCGGTCCGGTTGTCCCGTCCGCTGACGCCGGAGACGGCCCGGGTGACGGCCTGGGTCTCCTCGGTCGCGACCGGCATCACCCGGCCCACCGCCCAGATCGTGGCGCTGCGCGCGGACGGCAGCCAGGTCGCCCAGTGGGGCCTGCTGGACGTGCTGCCGCTGAGCTGGACCGGGCCGACGCTGGACCCGGCGAGCCCCACCGTGGCCACCGAGGTGCTGGAGATCGCCCACCACGGCTTCACCGACGCGCGGGCCGCCTGATGCGCCGGGCGACGCTGCGGGTGTACGAGCCGCCCGCCGACATCGCGGCGGGCCCCGGCGGGGTGATCGCCGAGCTGCGTTTCCAGTTCAACCCGGCCACGCTCGAACTGGCCAAGAGCGCGCAGTGGCAGCCCGGCCGGGCGGTCGGCTTCGAGCGCACGTCGCCGCCGCAGTTCCTGAACGCCGAGCCGCGGGTGCTGCGGCTGCGGATCCTGCTGGACTCCTCCGAGCAGCCGAGCCGGGCGGATGTGCGCCGCCGGGTGGACACCCTGCTGGCCTGCTGCGAGCCGACCCCGGCCAGTCTGGGCCGCAAGGCGCCGTCGCCTCCGTGGGTGCGCCTGGAGTGGGGCAGTCACCGGACGATCGGCTTCGAGGCGTGCGTGACCTCCGTCGACGTCGGCTACACGATGTTCTCCCCGGACGGCGAACCGCTGCGCGCCGTCTGCTCGTTGACCCTCCAGGAGATCCCCGGCCAGACCAAGGGCCAGAATCCGACCTCGGGTGCCCTCACCGCCCGCCGGGTGCACCGCAGCGTGGCGGGCGACACCCTGGAGTCGCTGGCCTGGCGGGAGTACGGGGACGCCGGGGCCTGGCGGGTGATCGCCGCGGCGAACGGCATCGACGACCCGATGCGGTTGCCGGCCGGGACCACGCTGCTGCTGCCCGCTGCCGAGGAGTTGGACCACGACCCGCACCAGGAGGCGAGCCGGCATGAGTGAGACCCCGTACACCGAGGTCCTGGCGGTCACCCTGGACGGCCGGCCGCTGCCGCCGGGCGTGGCCGCGCTGCTGGTCGAGGGCTGGGTGGATGCCAGTGTCAACGTGCCCGCCGCGTTCCAGCTGGTCTTCCAGGACCCGAACCACCGGGTGCTGGCCGCGCTGGGCGTGCGGATCGGCTCGCGCGCCGTGCTGCGCGGCCTGGCCGACGGGGTGGGCGGGGAGCGGCCGCTGCTGACCGGTGAAGTGACCGCGCTGGAGACGGACTTCGACGGCGGCGGCAGCTTCACCGTGGTGCGCGGTCTGGACTTCGGCCACCGGCTGCTGCGCGGGCGGCGGGTCGCCGCCTACCGTCAGATGACGGCCTCGGACATCGCCCGCCGGATCGCCGGGCAGCGGGGCCTGGCCGTCGGCAGGATCGAGCCGACCCGGACGGTGTACGAGCAGCTCACCCAACCCGGCGTCTCCGACTGGGAGTTCCTGCGCCGGCTGGCCGAGGAGAACGACGCCGAGGTGGTGTTCACCGACACCGGCGAGTTCCAGTTCGTCGGTCCGGCCCGGGCGGCCGGCGCGCCCGGGCCGGGCACTCCGGCCAAGTCCAGCCCGTACGTGCTGGAGAAGGGCCGGAACCTGGTCCGCTGCAGGGCCGGGGTGACCGCCTCGGACCAGGTGTCGGCGGTGACCGTGCGCGGCTGGGACGTGCACGCCAAGCGTCCGCTGGTGGCGAAGGCCCCGGCGACGGAGAGCGAGGAGCTGCTGATCGGGATCACTCCGGGCCAGGCGGGCGCGCCGTTCGGCGGCGCCGAACTGCTCGGCTCCGACGTGCCGTACGACACCCAGGCGGAGGTGCGGTACGCGGCCTCCGCGCTGGCCGCCGACGTGACCGGCGCGTTCGCCGAGCTGGAGGCCGAGGTGCGCGGCGATCCGTGGCTGCGGCCGGGGACGCCGGTGGCGCTCGGTGGTGTCGGCGCGCCCTTCGAGGGCCGGTACACGGCCACCGCCGTGCGGCACCACTTCGCCGCCGACACGGGCTACCGCACCTGGGTGACGGTCAGCGGCCGCCAGCACCGCAGCCTGCACGGCCTGGCCTCCGGCGGGCGGGGCGAGGAGGCCCGGCTGCCGGGCGCCGCGGTCGCCGTGGTCACCGACGTCAAGGACCCGCTGGAGCAGGGCCGGGTGAAGCTGTCCTTCCCGTGGCTCTCGGACGACTACGTCTCCGACTGGGCGCGCACCGCCCAGTTCGGCGGCGAGCGCGGTGGCGGGGTGATCAGCCCGGAGGTCGGCGACGAGGTGCTGGTCGTCTTCGACCGCGGCGCCCTGGACCACCCGTACGTCCTGGGCGGCCTCTACAACGGCCGCGACCGTCCCTCCCGGCACGACACCCCGCTGGTGGACCGCACCAGCGGCCGGGTGAACCGGCGCAGCCTGGCCTCCCGCAGCGGCAACCGGATCGAGCTGCTGGACGCCCCGGCCGGGCCGCGCGGGGTGCGGCTGCGCACCGGGGACGACACCATGACCGTGCACCTGGACCAGTCCCGCTCGACCATCACCGTGCGCGGCGACGGGCGGGTCAGCATCCAGGGGGTCGGCGCGGTGTCCGTCTCCACCACCGGACGGCTCAGCCTGAGCGGCGGCACGGTGGACATCAGGGCCGCCGCCGGACTCAAGCTGTCCGCCGCCGAGCTGAACCTGTCCGCCGCCAGCGTCGCCACCGAGGCGGCCTCCGTCCGCACCGCGGCCGCTTCGGTGGCGATGGTGGGGACGGTCACCGCCAACGGGATGCCGGTGATCTGATGAGTGGTCAGTTCGCCGGTTCCGGCTGGGCGTTCCCGCTGCGCACCGGGGCATCCGGGGGGATCGCGCTGGTCTCCGGCGAGCGGGAGATCGAGGAGGCGATCCGGCTGGTCCTGGCCACCGCGCCGGGGGAGCGGCCGATGCGGCCCGAATTCGGCTGCGCCATCCACGAGTTGGTGTTCGACCCGGTCAACGGGGCGACGGCGGGCCGGATCGCGCACGACGTCCGGTCCTGCCTGGACCGCTGGGAGCCGCGGATCGAGGTGCGGGACGTCGAGGTCTCCGCCGACCCGCGGCAGCCGGCCGTCCTCTACATCGACGTCCGCTACCACGTCCGCGCCACCAACAACCCCCGCAACCTCGTCTTCCCCTTCTACGTCATCCCCTCGCACGAGAGCCCGGACGGCCCGGTGGGCGGCATCGAGCCGCCGGCCGCCGGGCTCCCGTCCGGAGAGTGAGCACCGTCATGGCCCTGCCCGCACCCAACCTCGACGACCGGCGCTTCCAGCAGTTCGTCGACGACGCCAAACGCCACGTCCAGCGGCGCTGCCCGGAGTGGACCGACCACAACGTCTCCGACCCGGGCGTCACCCTGATCGAGGCGGTGGCGCACATGCTCGACCAGGTCGGCTACCGGCTGAACCGGGTGCCCGACCGCAACTACCTGGCCTTCCTCGACCTGCTGGGCTTCACCCTGCTCCCGCCCGCCGCGGCCCGGGCGCGGGTCACCTTCCGGCTGTCGGCTCCGCAGGAGCGGCCGGTCGCGGTGCCGGCCGGCACCGAGGTCGCCACCGCCAGGACCGAGGTCGAGGAGTCGGTCGTCTTCCGCACCGAGGGCGAACTGCGCATCGCCCCCTGCCGGTTGGACGCCCTGATGCACCACCCGGTGGGCGGCGTCGCGGCCGACCGCGGCGCCGAGCTGCTGAGCGGCAAGGACGTCGCGGCGTTCCAGGAGCAGCCGCGAGTGGACGACGCCCTGCTGTTCGGGCTGTCCGCGCCGGTGCCGGACTGCCTGGTGGTGCTGCGCCTCGACAGCCGGGTGGACGGCATCGGCGTCGACCCGCGGCAGCCGCCGCTGGGCTGGGACGCGTGGACGGTCGACGGCTGGCGGCCCTGCGAGGTGGAGGAGGACACCACCGGAGGCCTCAACCGCCCCGGAGAGGTGCTGCTGCACGTGCCCGGTGGCCACACCGCCTCCCGGGTGGCCCGCGCCGAGGCGGCGTGGCTGCGCTGCCGGGTGACGGCCGCCGAACCCGGGCAGCCGTTCTACTCGGTCAGCCCGACCGTCCGGGCGGCGGAGGCCTTCACGATCGGCGGCACCACCACGGTGAGTCACCAGGAGACCGTCCGTGACGAGCTGCTCGGGGCGTCCACCGGCGTCCCCGGCCAGCGCTTCACCCTCGCCCACGCCCCGGTGGCCGCCGGCGACCCGCCGGTGCTGGTGCAGTCCGCCGTGCCCGGCGAGGCCGAGGGCTGGGTGGACTGGCGGGTGGTCACGGACTTCGCCGGCTCCGGCCCCGGCGACCGCCACGTGCTCCTGGACCCGGCCACCGGCGAGCTCGCCTTCGGCCCCGCTGTTCGCCAACCCGACGGCGGCCTGCGGCAGTTCGGCGCCGTTCCGGCCAAGGACACGGTGCTGCGGGCCGCCCGCTACCGGATCGGCGGCGGCAAGGTCGGCAACGTCGCGCGCGGCGCGATCAGCGTGCTGCGCAGCTCCGTCCCGTACGTGGCGACCGTGGTCAACCGGGAGGCGGCCGGTGGCGGGGTGGACGGCGAGACGGTGGAGGAGGCGAAGCTGCGCGCCCCGATCGCGCTGCGCACCCAGGAGCGCGCCGTGACCCAGCGCGACTACGAGGAGCTGGCCCGCCGCGCCGCGCCCGGGGTCGCCCGGCTGCGCTGCCTGGCCGCCGACGGGACCGGACCGCAGGACGGCGGGCCCGGCGCGGTGCGGGTCCTGGTGGTGCCGAACGCGGTGCCGGACACCGGCGGGCGGCTGCGCTTCGAGCAACTCGTCCCGGACGACGGCCTGCTCGCCACCATCACCGAGCACCTCGACCGGCGCCGCCCGATCGGCACCCGGCTGGCCGTCGGCCCGCCGTTCTACCAGGGCGTCACCGTCGTGGCGACGCTGCACGCCTACGCCGCCGGCTCCGCCGAGCGCGTCACGACCGCCGCGCTCGACGCCCTCTACCGCCACCTCGACCCGCTCACCGGCGGGCCGGACGGCACCGGCTGGCCGTTCGGCCGCCCGGTCCAGGCCGGCGAGCTGTTCGCGGTCCTGCAACGGGTGCCGGGCGTCGAACTCGTCGACGAGGTCACGCTGTACCCGGCGGATCCGCTGACCGGCCGCCGGGGCGAGGCCACGGGCCGGGTGCCGATCGCGCCGGGCGCGCTCACCTTCCCGTTCGACCACCGGGTGCGGGTGATCGCGTGACCAGGGGCGCGGTGCCCGGACTGGCCAGCCCGCACCCGCTGGTGCCGCGGCTGCCCGCGCTGTTCGCCGAGGACGAGTTCGCCCGGCGCTGGGTGGCCGGACTGGACGACCTGCTGGCCCCGCTGCTGGTCGACCTCGACTGCCTGGACGCCTACCTGCGCGCCGGCCTGGCCCCGGAGGACTTCGTGCGCTGGCTCGGCGGCTGGGTCGGCGCGGACTCCGGGCCGGAGGCGGACGGGGAGCGGTTGCGCGCCCGGGTGGCCGCCGCGGCCCGGCTGCACGGGGCGCGCGGCACGGTCGCCGGGCTGGTCGAGGCCGTGCGGCTGGCCTTCGGGGTGCGGCCCGAGATCGAGGAGAGCGGCGGCGCGGCCTGGTCGGCCCGCCCGCTCGGCGCGTTCCCGGGCGGCCCGGTGCCGGGGCTGACGGTGCGGTTGCGGGTGGCCGACCCGGCGGCGGTCGACCGCCGGGCGCTGGAGGAGCTGATCGCCTCGGTCTGCCCGGCCCACGTGCCGTACCGGGTCGAGGTGGCGGCGGCCGGGGCGGTCGAGGTGACCGGCCCGGCGAGCGGTACGAGCGGTACGAGCGGTACGAGCGGAACGAAGGGCGCCGGCGGGACGAGTGGAACGAACGAGAGGGACACGATGAACGAGAAGGACCGGACGTGACGACCGGAACCACCGGGACCGGGACCTGCCCGGAGTGCGGAGCGACCGGACAGCGCGAGTCGTTCTGCGCGGGCTGCGGGGCGTTCCTGAGCTGGGAACACGGGGGAGAACGCCATGGCACCCCGGCCCCCGCCACCGCGTCGGCGGCCCCTCCCGCCGCTCCTTCGGCCGCTCCTTCGGCCACCGCGTCGGCTCCCGCCGTACCCGGCCAGGCCCCGCCTCCGCCGCCGACGACCCTGGCGCCGGTGACCGCGGCCGCGGCCGCCCCCGCGGCGGGTCTCGCCGACTGCTACACCGAGACCATGGCCCCGACCGAATCCGGTGCCGGGGCCGGTACCAGGACCGGGTCCGGGGCCGGGGCCGTGCGGGACACCGGCGACGCGGACCGCACCGAGCGCGCCCGCGCCCTGCTCGTCCCGGTGGACCCGACGGGCCCCTCCGTGACCGGGGTGCCCGTAGCCGGCCCGGTGCTGCCCGGCCGGGCCGAGGGCGCCCGCCCCCGGCAGGTCCGTCGCCCGGGTGCCGAGGAGGAGCCGCACGACGGCGTCGCCTGCCCCTGGTGTGGCGCCGTCAACCCGGAGACCCGGTACTTCTGCCGCAGCTGCGCGCTGTTCCTGACGGTGGCGGACCGGCCGGTGAGGCTGCCCTGGTGGCGGCGGATGGTCAGGCCCGGCAAGGGCCGGGTACCGATGGCGGGTGAGCGTCCCCGGGTGCGCGGGCTGCGCGCCCGCTGGCCGCTGTGGACGCTGCGAGCGGTGGCGGCCGGCGCGGTGGTCACCGGGCTGCTGCTGTGGACGGAGCCCGCGGTGAGCGCCGTCCAGGACCACTTCACCCAGCCCGTCCGGCTGCACCCGCAGGCGGTGACGGCCTCCTCCTCCGACCCGGGCCACGGCCCGGAGGCGCTGGCCGACGGCTTCTCCGACACCTGGTGGGGCGACGGCCTGGCCGGCAACGGCGCCGGGCAGTACGTGGACGCCGAGTTCGGCCGGCCGGTGCACCTGCTGGACCTGATGATCACCCCGGGCACCGGCACCGCGCGCGACTCCTACTACCAGCAGGCCCGGCCGCTCGTCCTGGACGCCGTCCTCTTCCACAGCGACGGCACCACCACCATGCGCCGGCTGACCCTCGACGACACCCCGGGACCGCAGGCGTTCGCCCTGCGGGGCGCCGGTGTCACCAAGGTCCGGCTGATCCTGCGGTCCGCCTACGGGGCCTCGGACACCACCCAGGTCGCCATCGCCGAACTGGAGTTCTTCGGCCGCAGCGCCGCCGCGAGCCGCCGACAGGGGTGAGGCCCCGCGAGCCGCCGGCAGGGGTGAGGCCCCGCGCGTCGCGCCCGCACGCGCCGGAAGGGCCGTCACCGGTTCGCCGGTGACGGCCCTTCGTGCCCCTCCGGGGGGGGGAATTCCCTTGCGGGCGCGACTACTTGGCGCCGAAGGCCTTCTCGATGTCCTGGATGACCTTCTCCGCCGCGATCGGGCCGGAGCTGCTGCTCCAGACCTGGCCGTCCACGCCCATCAGCTGGTTGGCGCCCACGGCCTTCAGCCGGTTGAAGGCCTCCTGCGTGCGGGCGGTCTCCAGGGCCTTCTCGCCCTCGGCGTTCAGGGTGGCGACGAACAGCCGGTCCGCGTCGGCCTTGTTGAGGTTCTCCAGGGACAGCGGGTCCGAGTGCGGCTGGGCGCCCAGGCCGTCGGCGATCGGCATGGTGGTGGCGCCGGCCTTCTTCAGCAGGTCGCCCGGCATGTTGGTGGTGTTCATCACGATCGGCCCGTTGGGCATCCAGCGCATCACCACGGCGCTGCCGGTCTTGCCCTCGCCGGCCTTGGCGGCGCGCTTGTCCAGGGCGTCCAGCTTGGCGCTCAGGTCGTCCTTGTGGCCGAGCGCGTCGCCGTAGACGGCGAGCACCGAGCGCCAGTCGCCGGCCTTGGGGACGATGGTCGGCGCCACCGCGGAGAGCTTGTCGTACTGGGCCTTCTCGATGCCCGAGGAGGCGAGGATGAGGTCGGGGGTGGCCTTCAGGATGGCCTCGATGTTGGGCTCCTTGACCGTGGCGACCAGCGGGATGCCGTCGGCCTTCAGGTAGGCGGGGGCGGTGGTGCCGCCGCGGCTGGAGCTGGTGCCGACCGGGGTGACGCCCAGCGACATGGCGGTGTCCAGCGAGGTGTCGTTGAGGGCGACGACCCGCTTGGCCTCGGCCGGGACCTCGACCGCGCCGAACGCGGTGTCGATGCTGCGCTTGCCGCCCTTCGCGGCGGAGGAGGAAGAGCCGTCACCCGCGGAGCTGTCGGACCCCGAGGAGCCGCACGCGGTCAGGCCCAGGGAGAGGGCGCCGACGACGGCCGCACCGAGCAGGGTCTTGGTAAAGCGGGTGCCAAGCATGGGTGTTCTCCGGGAAATGGTAGTTTACGGACGAACCGTTTTCCTGAGGTTAGCCTAACCATACCCAAGACCCTGACGGAGAGGCCCGGTGTGACAACCCGATCACTCCTGCTGCGCGGACTGCTGCCCGCCGGCGCGATACTGCTGGCCGCCGTGCTGGCGAGCCTGCTGCTCGGCGCGGGCGACGTGGGGCCGTCACGGGCGTTCGCCACACTGCTCGGTGACGGCGACTCCGACTCCCGGTTCACGGTGTTCCACCTGCGCGTCCCGCGCACCGCCGTGGCCCTCGCGGTCGGCCTCGCCCTCGGCGTGGCGGGCACCGTGCTGCAGGCCGCCGCCCGCAACCCGCTGGCCGAACCCGGCCTGCTCGGCGTCAGCACCGGGGCCTCCTTCGCCGTCGTGATCGCGATCGTGCTCGGCGCCAGCGCCGCGAGCGTCGGCCCGTACGTCGCCGTGCTGGGCGCCGCCGCCGGCTGCCTGCTGGCCCTCGGCGCGGCCCGGCTGCGCGGCACCGGCGACGACCCCGTCCGGCTGGTGCTCGCGGGCGCGGCCCTGAGCGGGCTGATGAACGCCGGCTCCTCCGTACTGCTGCTGTCCGACGCCCGGGCCGCCGACGAGATCCGGTTCTGGACCATCGGCTCGGTCGCCGGGCGAGGCACGGACCAACTGGTGGCGGTGCTGCCGGTCCTGCTGCTCGGTCTGGTGCTGGCGCTGCTCTCCGGCCCGGCCCTGACCGCCCTCAGCCTCGGCGACGACGTCGCCACCGGCCTCGGCCACAAGCCCCGCCGGGCCCGCGCCCTCGCGGTGACCGCCGTCGCCCTGCTGGTCGGCGCCGCCACCGCGATCGCCGGACCGGTCTCCTTCGTCGGCCTGGTGGTGCCCTTCGCCGCCCGGGCCCTGGTCGGCCCGGACCTGCGCCGGCTGCTCCTGGTGTCCGCGCTGCTCGGGCCCGCCGTGGTGCTGCTCGCCGACGTGGCCTCCCGGCTGGTCGCCCGCCCGTACGAGATGCCGCTCGGCGTGATGACCGCCCTGTGCGGCGCGCCCGTCCTGGTCGCCGTCGTCCGCTCGCACCGGATGCCCTCGCTGTGAAGGCCCCTGTGAACACCGCCGTGAACCCTGACACCCCCTCGGCCGCGCCGCGACAGGCCGGCCCGGGACAGCCCGCCCCGCGCCGGAGTGTCCCGCCCGGCACCAGGCTGCTCACCCTGGGCGGCCGCTCGGTGCTCGTCCCCGTCCGGCCGCTGATCGGCTGTGCGGCGCTGTTGCTCGCCGTGGTCGCGGTCACCGCCGTCTGCCTGGCCGTCGGAGAGACCGACCTCGACCCGGTGACCGCCCTGCGGGCCGCCTTCGGCGACGGCACCGCGCGCGACGTCCTGCTGGTGGAGAAGCTGCGGCTGCCCCGCGCCGAGGCCGCGCTGGCCGTCGGCGCCGCCCTCGGCGTCGCCGGCTGCCTGATGCAGACCCTCGCCCAGAACCGGCTGGCCACCCCGGACACCGTCGGCTTCAACGAGGGCGCGACCGCCTTCGCCGTCGCCTCCGTCACCGGTGTCGCCACCCAGCTGCTCCCCTCCGCCGCAGCCCTGGCGGGCGCCGCCACCGCCGCCTCGCTCGCCTTCGCCCTCGGCGGCGGAGCCGGCCGCAACGGCTACCGCTTCCTGGTGGTCGGCCTCGGCATCGGCGCGGTCTTCGGCGCGGTGACCAACCTGATGCTCTCCCGCGCCGCCATCGACGCCGCCAACGCCGCCTACGGCTGGACGGTCGGCACCCTCAACAGCCGGGACGCCGACACGGTCGGCTACCTCGAACTCGGGCTGCTGCTCTGCCTGCCCGCCGCCGTGCTGCTCGGCCGCCGGCTGTCGCTGCTGCGCTTCTCCGACGCCGTCGCCACCGGGCTGGGCGTCCGGGTGCGCGGCCTGCGGATCGGCGTGCTGGCGGTCGCCGTGGTCTGCGCGGGCCTGGCCGTCGCCGTCGCCGGACCGCTCGGCATGATCGCGCTCGCCGCCCCCGAGGCGGCCCGCCGGATCGCCGGACCGCGCTGCGTGCCGGTGCTCACCTCGGCCGCCGCCGGAGCCGTCCTCACCCTGCTCGCCGACCTGATCGGCCGCACCGCCCTGTCGCCGATCGAGGTGCCGGCCGGCCTGGTCACCGCCGTCGTGGGCGGCCCGTACCTGCTCTGGCTGCTGCTCACCACCCGTCCCCGGAGGACCGCATGACCGCCCGCACCGCGACCGCCGCGACCGCCGCGACCGTTGTGACCCCCGAGAGCGCCGCCGACGCCGCCCCGGCCCCCCGGCTGGCGACCAGCGGGCTCAGCCTCGGCCACGACCGCACCATCGTGGTCCGCGAGCTGGACCTCGAACTGCCGCAGCGGCAGGTCACCGTCATCGTCGGCCCGAACGGCTGCGGCAAGTCCACCCTGCTCGGCGGCCTGGCCCGGACCATCGCCCCGCGCTCCGGCGCCGTGCTGCTCGACGGCAAGCCGCTGACCTCGCTGTCCACCCGGGCGATCGCCCGGATCATCGGCCTGCTGCCGCAGTCCGCCACGGCCCCGGACGGGCTGACCGTCCGTGACCTGGTCCGCTACGGCCGCCAGCCGCACCAGGGACTGCTGCGGCAGTGGTCCGCCACCGACGCCGAGGCGGTCGAGTACGCGCTCGCCGCCGCCGACCTCCACGACCTGGCCGACCGTTCGCTGGACACCCTCTCCGGCGGCCAGCGCCAGCGGGCCTGGATCGCGATGGCCGTCGCCCAGGACACCGACATCCTGATGCTGGACGAACCCACCTCGGCACTGGACATGGGCCACGCCCTGGAGGTGCTGGAGATGGTGCGCGGCCTGACCGAGCGCGGCCGCACCGTCGTCCTCGTCCTGCACGACCTCACCACCGCCTGCCGCTACGCCGACCACATGGTGGCCATGCGGGACGGCGAGGTGGTCGCCCAGGGCGCCCCGCGCGACATCGTCACCCCCGAGCTGGTGCGCGAGCTGTACGGGGTGGAGAGCGCGATCCTCACCGACCCGGTGCACGGCACCCCGGTGGTCTGCCCGGTCGGCCTGGCGCCCCGGACCCGCTGAGGACCCCGGTACCGCGGACGGCCTCGGCGGGTCCGCCGGGCGGCCGGCTCAGCCCGCCAGGCCCGGCAGTCCCGCCAGGCCCGGCAGCACCTCGGCACCCGGCAGCGCCGCCAGCGCCCACCCGGGCAGGATCAGCTTGCCCCGGCGCCGGCCGCTGCCGACCAGCACGTACGGGGCCGCGGCCACCGCCTCGTCGATCAGCAGCGGCCAACCGCCGGGCAGGCCGACGGGGGTGATGCCGCCGTACTCCATGCCGGTCAGCTCGACCGCGGTGTCCATCGGCGCGAAGGAGGCCTTGCGCGCCCCCAGGTGGGTGCGCACCGCCCTGTTCACGTCCACCCGCGTGGTGGCCAGGGCCAGGCACCCGGCGAGGGTCACCTCCCCGGCGCGCTTGGCGGCGACCACCACACAGTTCGCGGAGACCTCCGACGGCACGTCGTAGGCCTCGCAGAACACCGCGGTGTCCGCGTGCTCCGGATCACTGTCCACGTAGAGCACCGAGGCGGCGGCCCCGGGCGCGTCCCAGTTCTTCAGCGCCTCGGCGACCGGCGCCGCGAGGTCCGCGCAGACCTCCAGGGCCGGGACGGTGGTGCTGAAGTTCCCGAAGGGCGGGCGTACGGAATCGGTCATGCCACCGGACTGTAGCGTGCCGCCGGATTCCCCCCGAGGGCCCGGTCAGCCGTACGGGACGACCGCGACCGGGCAGTGCACGTGGTGGATCGCGGCGTGCGCCACCGGGCCGAGGTGGTGGTGGCGCAGCGGCATCCGCCGCAGGCGGCGGCCCACGACCAGCAGCCGGGCCGTCGTGGCGGCGTCCACCAGGTCGACGGCGGCCTTGCCGCGGATCAGGTCGGTGGTCACCGCCACCTCCGGGTGCCGCTCCCGCCACGGCTCCAGCGCCTCGGCGAGCCCGGACCGCTCGACGGCGGAGACCTCGGGTTCCAGGCCGCCGATCGCGCCGTAGGACATGTACTCGCTGCCGGCCGGCGGGGACCAGACGTGGATGACGCGCAGCGGCGCCGAGCGGAGCGCGGCGGTCTCGAAGGCGAAGGCCAGCACCGCGTCCGCCGGGTGCGCGAGGTCCAGGCCGACCGTCACCGGGCCGTCCGGTTCGTCCCCGTCGGCCCGGATCAGCACCACCGGGCAGGCCGCCCGGCGCAGCACCTCCTGGCTCACCGAGCCGACCAGGAAGCCGCGCACCGTGCCCAGCCCGCGCGAGCCGAGCACCAGGACGGCGGCGTCGTGCGCGGCGGCCTCCAGCGCCTCGACGGGGTCGGCGGCCACCGACGAGGCGGAGACCGCGACCTCCGGCACCAGGGCGCGCAGCTCTCCCTCGCGCTCGGCGAGCCGGGCGAGCGCCGCGTGGTCGCCCTGTTCGGTCCCGGGTGCGACGTGCTTGGGCCGGGGCCAGGCCTGGAGGACGTCCAGGCGCAGGTTCCGGCGCCGCGCCTCGCGGGCGGCCCACGCGGCGGCGGCCAGGCTCTCGGGTGAGCCGTCGAATCCGACGACGACGGGTCCGGTCACGGCGTGCTCCTCGGGTGCGGTGCGGCCCTGGCGGCCGGAGTGCCGGCCCGGCCCCGGCCGCCGGAGTACCAGGTGCGGCCCCAGTATCCGCGCCGTCCCGGGCCGCCGCCTCCCGGAGCCGCCCCCTGGTCACCGGGGGTGACGGCCGTCCCGGTTCGGCCGTCCGGCTGGTCGGCGGCGCGGCACACCCGGGGGCGGGCGGGGCGCCGGGCTAGGGTCGGCCGGGCCGGTCCGTCCGAGCCCGGGAGAACGATGCCGAGGGTCCTGCGATTCCGCTCGCGGTGGGCGAGCGCCGCCGCCGGACTGTCCGTGCTGGCCTCCGCCCTGGCGGGCTGCGGGGGCGGTGACGGCGCGGGCCCGGCGGTCCTGGACTGGTACAACTTCCCGGACGACTCGGGCGCCCTCCAGCAGGCCGCCGACCGCTGCGGGCAGCGGTCCGGCGGGCGCTACACGATCCGCTACAACAAGCTGCCGCGCGGCGCGGACGGCCAGCGCCAGCAGCTGGTGCGCCGGATGGCGGCGCACGACGCCGGGGTGGACATCCTGGGCCTGGACGTCACCTGGCCCGCCGAGTTCGCCGAGGCCGGATGGATCCGCGAGTGGACCGGGGCGATGCGCGAACGGGCCACCGCCGACACCCTGGACGCGGCGGTGCGCACCGCGACCTGGCGGGGCCGGCTGTACGCGGTGCCGTACAACTCCAACACCCAGCTGCTCTGGTACCGCGAGGACCTGGTGCCCACCCCGCCCGGGACCTGGGCGGAGCTGCTCGCGAAGGCGAAGGAGCTGGCCGACGAGGGCAGGCCGCACCTGGTGGAGATCCAGGGCGCCCAGTACGAGGGACTGACGGTCTGGTTCAACACGCTGGTCACCAGCGCGGGCGGCTCGATCCTCACCCCCGACGCCCGGGCGCCCTCGCTCGGGGCGCCCGCCGTCACCGCCGCGGGCGTGATGCGCGACCTGGCGGACTCGGTGGCCGCCGACCCCTCGCTGGCGAACCAGATGGAGGACCAGAACCGGCTGGCCATGGAGTCCGGCACGGCCGCCTTCGAACTCAACTACCCCTTCGTCTACCCCTCGATGAAGGCCAACCGGCCCGACCTGTTCCCGCGCCTGCGGTGGGCCCCGTACCCCGCGGTGACCGCCGGCCGCCCCGCCAGCGTGACCATCGGCGGGATCGACCTCGCGGTGGGCGCCTACAGCCGGCACCCCGAGCTGGCGGCCGAGGCCACCCTCTGCCTGCGCGACCGGGACAACCAGCTCACCAACGCGCTGGAGGGCGGGCTCCCGCCCTCGCTGCGCGGCCTGTACGCCACGCCCGAACTCGTCGCCAGCTACCCGTTCGCCGCCGACGTGCTGGCCGCCCTCGACTCCGCGAGCGTGCGGCCGCCGACCCCGGCCTACCAGAACGTCTCGATCGCCGTCTCGCACACCCTCTCCCCGCCGTCCGGCATCCGCCCGGAGCGGGACGTGGCCGATCTGCGCGGGCAGATCCAGGCCGCCCTCGGCTCGAAGGGGCTGATCCCGTGACACCGTCCACCGAGGCCGCCGCCGCGGCCGCACCGAGGCCCGCCGCGCCCTCGCGCGGTGCCCGCCAGGAGCGCCGGCTGGGCCTGCTGCTGTGCGCGCCGGCGGTGATCGTGATGCTCGCGGTCACCGCCTACCCGATCGGCTACGCGCTGTACCTGTCCCTCCAGCGCTACGACCTGCGCTTCCCCGACCAGGCCCACTGGGTGGGGCTCGCCAACTACGGCGCGGTGCTGACCTCGCCGTTCTGGTGGCGGGCGCTGGGCGTCACGGCGCTGGTCACCGCGGTGTCGGTGGCCGTCGAGCTGGTGCTCGGCCTGGCGCTCGCCCTGGTGATGCACCGGGCGGTCCTCGGCCGCGGCACCGTGCGCACCGCGGTGCTGGTGCCGTACGGGATCGTCACCGTGGTCGCCGCCTACTCCTGGCAGTACGCCTGGACGCCGGGCACCGGCTACCTGGCCGCCCTGCTGCCGGAGGGCAGTGCCCCGCTCACCGAGCAGTGGCCGGCGATCGGTCTGATCGTCCTCGCGGAGGTGTGGAAGACCACCCCGTTCATGGCGCTGCTGCTGCTCGCGGGCCTGGCGCTGGTCCCGGACGAGACGGTCCGGGCGGCGATGGTGGACGGCGCGGGCTTCCGGCAGCGGCTGTGGCTGGTGATCCTGCCGCTGATGAAGCCGGCGATCCTGGTCGCGCTGCTCTTCCGGACCCTGGACGCCTTCCGGATCTTCGACAACGTCTACGTGCTGACCGGAGGCTCCAACGGCACCGGCTCGGTGTCGATCCTCGGCTACGACAACCTGTTCACCGCGCTCAACCTGGGCATCGGTTCGGCGATCTCGGTGCTGGTCTTCGTCTGCGTGGCGCTGATCGCCCTGGTCTTCGTCAAGCTGTTCGGCGCGGCGACGCCGGGCGCGGAACCGGGGCGGCGGTGAGCGGCCGGTCCGCCCGGACGCTCACCGGCTGGGGCGTCGCCGACCTGCTGGTGGTGCTCTACGCGCTCTTCCCGGTGTGGTGGATCGTGGCGCTCTCCTTCAAGGACCCGAGCACCCTCTCCGACGGCGCCTTCGTGCCCCGCCGGTGGACCCTGGCCAACTACCGCGGCATCTTCCGGACCTCGGAGTTCACCCGCGCCCTGGTGAACTCGATCGGCATCGCGGTGATCGCCACCACCGTCGCCGTCGTGCTCGCCACGATGGCCGCGTACGCGGTGGCCCGGCTGCGCTTCCCCGGCAAGCGGCTGCTGATCGGGGTGTCCCTGCTGATCGCGATGTTCCCGCCGATCTCGCTGGTCTCGCCGCTGTTCGACATCGAGCGGGCGCTCGGCCTGTTCGACACCTGGCCCGGGCTGATCATCCCGTACATGACCTTCTCGCTGCCGCTGGCGATCTACACGCTCTCGGCGTTCTTCCGGGAGATCCCCTGGGACCTGGAGAAGGCGGCCAAGGTGGACGGCGCCACCCCGTGGCAGGCGTTCCGGCTGGTCATCGCACCGCTGGCGGCACCCGGGGTGTTCACCACCGGCATCCTGGTCTTCATCTTCTGCTGGAACGACTTCCTGTTCGCCGTCTCGCTGACCTCCACCACGTCGGCCCGGACGGTGCCGGCCGCCATCGCCTTCTTCACCGGCAGCTCCCAGTTCGAGCAGCCGACCGGCTCGATCGCGGCCGCCGCGGTGATCATCACCATCCCGATCGTGGTCTTCGTGCTGCTGTTCCAGCGCCGCATCGTCGCCGGGCTCACCGCCGGCGCGGTCAAGGGCTGAGTACCCGAAGGCTGGGTTCCCGAAGGCTGGGTCCCCGAAGGTTGAGTCCCCGAAGGTCGAGCCCGTCCCACCCGGCGGGCCAGGAAGGCGGATCGTGGCCGAGATCGTCCTCGACGGCATCACCAAGCGCTACCCGGACGGCGCGCTCGCCGTGCGCGACGTCGACCTCACCATCGCCGACGGCGAGTTCGTGATCCTGGTGGGCCCCTCCGGCTGCGGCAAGTCCACCACGCTCAACATGATCGCCGGGCTGGAGGACATCACCGAGGGCACCCTGCGGATCGCCGGGGAGGTGGTCAACGACCGGGCGCCCAAGGACCGGGACATCGCGATGGTCTTCCAGAGCTACGCCCTGTACCCGCACATGAGCGTGCGCGACAACATGGGCTTCGCGCTGCGCCTGGCCAAGGCCGACAAGCGCGTCATCGCCGCGAAGGTCGAGGAGGCCGCCCGGATCCTGGACCTCACCCGGCACCTGGACCGCAAGCCCGCCAACCTCTCCGGCGGGCAGCGCCAGCGGGTGGCGATGGGACGGGCGATCGTCCGCGACCCCAAGGCCTTCCTGATGGACGAGCCGCTGTCCAACCTGGACGCCAAGCTCCGGGTGCAGATGCGCACCCAGATCGCCGCCCTGCAACGGCGCCTGGGCACCACCACCGTCTACGTCACCCACGACCAGGTCGAGGCGATGACGCTCGGCGACCGGGTGGTGGTGATGCGCTCCGGCGTCGTCCAGCAGGTCGGCTCGCCGCAGCACCTGTACGACGAGCCGGTGAACCTCTTCGTCGCCGGGTTCATCGGCTCGCCCGGGATGAACTTCCTCGGCGCCGTGCTGGAGCGGGGCGCGCTGCGCACCTCGCTGGGGGACCTGCCGCTGGACGACCGCACCCGGCGCGCCCTGGAGCGCGCGGACGCGCCGCGCGAGCTGATCGTCGGCATCCGCCCCGAGGACTTCGGGGACGCCGCCCTGGCCGAGGGGCACGCCGGCGGGGTGACCGTCACGGTGACCGTGGAGGTCCGGGAGTCGGTGGGCTCGGACGTCTACGTCCACTTCACGGAGGACGGCGGGCCGGTGCTCACCGACGAACTCGAGGAACTGGCCGCCGACTCGGGCCGGGCCGACACCGGGATGCGGGGGCACCGGGTGGTCGCCCGGCTGAGCCCGGCCACCCGGGCCGCCGAGGGCGGCCCGCTGGAGCTGTGGGTGGACACCGCGCGGATCCACGTCTTCGACCCGCGCGGCGGGGCGAACCTGACGCACCCGGAGCACTCGTAGCCGGGCACCGGACCGGAGCACGGAAGGCCCAACCCCCGGCGGGCGCGCGGTGTGCCTGACCGGGGCCGTCCGCAAGCCGACCTAAATTGCCCGGTTATGAGAGAAAATGTCGGAATCAGTCGTCGGACACTGCTCAAGGCCCTCCCCGCGGCCGCCCTCGTGGCCGCCTCCGACGGCATCCTCGCCCTTCCCCCGGCCGCGGCGGCGGCCGCCTTCCCGCAGCCGGTCGTCCGGAGCCCGCGGGCGGCCGCCGGGACGGCGCAGACGGCCGCCGGCAGGCCGAGGGCGGTGCTCGAACAGACGCTCGACGTGCGGTTCACGGACACCGACATCCCGGGCTACGGGACGGCCACCACCCGCACCTACAACGGGACCATCCCCGGGCCGACCCTGCGGGTGCGCGCCGGGGACACCCTGCGGCTGCGGCAGATCAACGGCCTGCCGCCCGACCGCCCCTACCGCGGCCCCCACAACCGCCCGCACCACCAGAACACCTTCAACCTGCACACCCACGGCCTGCACGTCTCCCCGTCCGGGAACGCGGACAACATCCTGCGCGAGTTCCGGCCGCGCACCGCGGACGAGGTCGAGGCCGGCGCCCCGGAACCGGAGTACCTGACCACCGTCGGGATTCCGGACGGCCACCCGGCCGGCACCTACTGGTACCACCCGCACGTGCACGGGTCCACCGCCGAGCAGATCGCCGGGGGGATGGCCGGGGTCATCATCGTCGAGGGCGACGTCGACGAGGTGCCGGAGATCGCGGCCGCCGCCGACGTGGTCGTGTGCATCAACGAACTCCGGCTCAAGAAGGGGAAGGTCCCCGAGTTCACGGCCGGCGACACGTTCGCCGCCGTCGCGCCGACCTTCACCGTCAACGGAGAGGTCAACCCCACCCTGGTGCTGCGCCCGGGCGAGGTCCAGCGCTGGCGGCTGGTGGGGGCGCTCGCGTTCACCACGCTTCCGCTCCACCTGACCGACGGCGACGACGACGTGACGCTGTACCAGATCGCCCAGGACGGCATCACCTTCCCCGCGCCGGTCGCCACCGGGACACTGGTCATGGCCCCCGGCAACCGCGCCGACGTGCTGGTCCTCGGCGGTGACCCCGGGACGTACGAGCTGCGGGCCGACGGGGTGTCCGGGCCGCTGATGACGGTCGAGGTCTCGGGGGAGGCCGTCTCCCCGCCGATGGGGCTGCCGGACCGGCTGCCGCAGGGCAAGCCGTTCCTCGACGCGGACGACGTCACCGACCCCGACGACGAGCGCAGCGTGGTCTTCCACGTCGACGGGGGCGTCTTCGCCAGGCCGTTCCCCAACGCCTACCGCGTCCTCGGCAGCAACCCGACCCCCGCGGCCGACCCCGACGGCGACCTCGCCGTCGACCCGGCCTACGGCCTGTTCGACCCGGACTACGTCAACCACACCCTGGCGCTCGACACCGTCCAGCGGTGGACCGTCCGCACCGACGACGACCGGCCGGTCTTCCACCACTCCTTCCACCTGCACACCAACCACTTCCTCGTCACCCACCGCAACGGCGAACGGCTCGACCCCCCGGTGTGGCACGACACCGTCAGCCTGGCCGGCGGGCGGCCGGGCGACACCTTCACCTTCCTGGTGAAGTACGAGGACTTCACCGGCCGCACCGTGCTGCACTGCCACCAGCTCCAGCACGAGGACCTCGGGATGATGCAGCTGATCGACTACGTCGAGCCGCGGCGGCCGGAGTCGGGCTCGCCGGGCTCGGGGCACCATGGGCACCGCCCCGGGCCGTCGGGGCAGGCCGGGCGGCCAGGTCGGGACGGTCGGGACGGTCAGGACGGGAAGCCGGGGCGGGTGCTTCCGGTCGGGCGCTGAGCCGGGCCGCGGGAAGTTCCAGGAGAATCGGTCCGGCGGCCGCGCGCGGGGGGTTCGGCCCCCGGCCGCCGGTATCCGGTCAACTCGGCGACCCGGCAGGTGGAGTTCGGTGGATCGCGGGCGCACGGGAGGCGGCCGGCCCTAGGCTCGTCCGGACACCGTGGTGCGAGGGGGAATGCTGTGGCCCGGAAGCCCGTCCGGCGACGCCGGCCGATCGCCGTCCGTGTGGCGCGGCGGGTGGCCAGACGCCACCCGGCGGTGGCGGGTGCGGCCGTCCTGGCCGCGCTCGTCCTGGTCCTGCTGGTGCTCCAGTGGGCGGCCCACCACCTGCTGCCGCTCGCCGCGTTGCTGGCCGTCGGCGCGGGCGCCGGGGTCGTCGTGCGGCGCGCGCGGGTGCGGACCAGGCAGCGGGAGCTGGACGCGCGGACCGCCGGACTGCGGCACATCGGCCCGTTCCTGTCGATGACCCCGAAGGCCTTCGAGCACGCGCTGGCGGACCTGTGCCGCCGGGACGGCTGCACGGCGGTGACGGTGGTCGGCGGGTCCGGCGACCTCGCGGCGGACGTGCTGGCCACCACCCCCACCGGGCAGCGGATCCTCATCCAGGCGAAGCGCTACGGGCCGCGGACCTTCGTCGGCTCCCGGGACGTCCAGACCGTGAACGGCACCTACCGCGACATACACCGCTGCGACCTGGCCGCCGTGGTGACGACCAGTTCCTTCACCAAGGCCGCCGCCGAGTTCTGCGGCCGGGTCGGCATCCGCGCCGTCGACCGGCGCGCGCTCGCCCTGTGGGCGGACGGGCGGGGCAAGCCGCCCTGGGCCTGAGACCGGGGACCTGAGACCGGGGGCCTGAGGCCCTGGACCCGGGGGGTGGGCCTGGACCCACCCCCCGCCGGGGGCGCAGCTGGATTCCGCCGGCCTCCCGTCGTTCCTAGTGTCGAGCACGAGCCGCCCGGAGCCGGGCGGCCGTGACGACGCGGGGAGGACGAGGTGCCGGGAAGCACGGCGCGGACGGGGCAGGAGGCCCCGGCACTGCGGCTGTCGGGACTGCGCAAGCGGTTCGGGTCGCACACCGCGGTGGACGGGGTGGACCTGGTGGTGCCGCGCGGGTCCCGCTACGGGCTGGTGGGGCCCAACGGCGCGGGGAAGACCACCGCGCTGTCGATGGCCGTCGGGCTGCTGCGGCCGGACGCCGGGAGCTCCGAGATCCTCGGGGTGGACGTGTGGAGCGACCCGGTGCGGGCCAAGGCGCTGGTCGGGGTGCTGCCCGACGGCATGATGCTGCCCGAGCGGCTGACCGGGCGCGAACTGCTGCACTACCTGGGCCGGTTGCGCGGTCTGCCGGCCGCCACCGCGGACGCCCGGGCCGAGGAACTGCTCGCCGTGCTGGAGCTGGACGGGGCCGAGCACACCCCCGTCATCGACTACTCCACCGGGATGCGCAAGAAGATCGGCCTGGCCACCGCCCTGCTGCACGCCCCCCGGCTGCTGGTCCTGGACGAGCCCTTCGAGGCCGTCGACCCGCTGTCCGCCGCGACCATCCGGGTCATCCTGCGGCGCTTCGTCGCCTCCGGCGGGTCGCTGGTGCTGTCCAGTCACGTGATGGCCCTGGTCGAGCAGTTCTGCGACCACGTCGGTGTGATCGCCTCCGGCCGGGTGCTGGCGGCCGGACCGGTCGACGAGGTCCGCGCCGGACGCGGCCTGGAGGAGGCCTTCGTCGAACTGGTCGGCGCCCGGACCGGGGGAGCGGAGGGGCTGTCGTGGTTGGCGTCCTGACCGGGATGAAACTGGCCGTCCTGCGGCGGTCGATGTCCGGCCCCCGGGCCGCGAGCCTGATCCTCGGGGCCGTCACCGGCCTCCTCGCGGCCGTCGGCACCGCGCTGCTCGGCCTGGCGGACTTCGCCACCCCCGAGGCCGGGGTCGGCGTGATCGCCGCCGTGCTGCTGGTCTGGACGGCCGGCTGGGCGCTCGGCCCGACCGTCACCGGCGGCGACCCGACCCTGCGCCTCGACTACGTCACCCTGGTGCCGCGGCGCCCCCGCACCCTCGCCCTCGGACTGCTCGGCGCCTCCTTCGTCGGTGTCGCCCCGCTGGTCAGCCTGGTCGCCCTCGCCGTGCTGCCGGTCTTCGGCGCCGGGCTGGGGCCGCTGCCCGCCCTGGTCGCCGTGCCCGCGCTGCTGCTGCACCTGCTGCTCGTCGTGGTGCTGTCCAAGCTCACCCTGAGCGTCCTCGGCGGCGCGACCCGCTCGCGCCTCGGCTGGGAGCTGGCCGCGCTGCTGCTCGGCCTGGTCATCGGCTTCCTCAACACCGGCTGGTTCGCGATCGGCTTCTTCGTACGGCTGCTCACCGGCGAGTGGGCCGGCGGCGTCGGCACCGCCGTACGGGTGCTGCCCTCGGGCTGGTCGGTGGTCGCGGTCGGCGCCGCCCGGCGCGGCGACTGGGCGCTGGTCACGGCGTGCCTCGGCGGACTGCTCGCCCTCTGCGCGCTGCTGTTCGCCGCCTGGACCGCCCTGCTCGCCCGGCACTTGGCGCACGGCACCGCCGGGGGCCGCCCGGCCGCCCTGCGGGGCTCCAGCAGTGCCATCCTGCTGAAGGCCGTGCCCGACACCCCCGCCGGGGCCGTCCTCGGCAAGGAACTGCGGCTGTGGACGCGCGACCCGCGCCGGGCCCGCGCCCTGCGGGCCGCGCTGTGGACCGGCGTGTTCACCGGCCTGCTCCCGCTGCTCGGCGGCTTCGACGTCCTGGTGCCGTGGACCGGTGTGGTCGCCGCGCTGTTCGCCGGCTCGCTGGGCGCCAACCTGTACGGCCTGGACGCCGGAGCGCTCTGGCTGACCATGGTCGTCCCCGGCGCCGAACGGGTCGACGTCCGGGCCCGACAGCTGGCCTGGCTGGCCGTCGTGGGCCCCGCCGCGCTGCTGCTCACCCTCGCGGCGAGCGCCGCAGTCCCGCCCGGGCGGGCCTGGCCCTGGCTGCTCGCCGCCCTGCCCGCCGTCCTCGGCGCCGGCGCCGGACTGGTGCCGCTGATGTCCCTGCTCGGCCCGGCGCCCGCACCGGACCGGCCCGGCGGAAACCCGCTGGACGCCCTCGGCGACGAGAGCGCCGACCAGGGCCGGATGCAGGGCTTGGCCGTCCTGCTGCTCCAGCTCCTCGCCGCGCTGCCCGCCGTCGGCGTCGTCCTGGCCGGCACCCTGCTGCCCAGCGCGCCGCTGCGCTGGGCCGGGGTGGCGGCGGGCCTCGGCACCGGGTGGCTGTACGCGTGGTGGCTCGGCCGGGCGGCCCGGCGACGGCTGGAGGCACACGGGCCGGAACTGCTCGACGCCCTGCGCAAGGGCGCCCGGCGGGCCCCGGCGGAGCGGGACGGCCCGGACCGGCTGCCGGCCGGCCGCGCCGCGGCGGTCGGACTGCTGACCACGGCGGGGATACTGGGCGTCGCCCCGCAGGGCGCGGTGGCGATGACCATGGCGTTCTTCCTGCCGGCCAACCGGAGCTGGTTCGCGGCCATGTACCTTCCCCCGGGCTGGCGGGCGCCGGCGGCGGGCGGGTTCATCCTGCTCGGGGCGGGGCTGCTGGTCGCGGCGCACCGGCTGAACCGGGGGGCCGTGCCTGCCGTGCCTGCCGTGGCGTCCGAGGCGTCCGTCGAGGCCGTCGCGTCCGTCGATCCCCTGGAACCGGAGGTCCCGTGAGCAGCCCGCAGTCCCCGGGCGTCCGAGCGTCGTGCCCGGCCGCGCGGGCGCTCGGGCGCCTCGCCGTCCTCACCCTGCTGGTACCGGCCGGGGCGGCGCTGGGCGCGCTCGTGCTGCTCGCTGCCGTGCTCTGGTGCGGCCTCGGACTGTTCCCGTTCGCCCTGCTGGCCGTCCGGCTGCTCCGCCGCGCGGCCGAGGCCGCCCGCCGGGTGGCCGGGCAGTGGTCGCAGGTGCCCGTGCCGTCGCCCTACCGGCCGCGCCCCGGGCTGGAGCGCACCCCGCACGGCTGGTTCTGGACCGGTCACGACTACCACAAGAACCAGTGGTTCGCGCGCGCGGCCCGCAACCTCCGCTGGATCTGGAACGACCCGGCGACCTGGCGCGACATCCTGTGGGCCGTCACCGACCCGCTGGTCGGCGGAGGCATCGCCGCCGCGCCCCCGCTGGCGGTCGGCTACGGCCTGTACGGGCTCGCCCAGCCCCTGCTGCCGGCGCCCGGCCCCGGCTACGACCTCCTCCCGTCGGCCGGCGCCCTCGCCCCGCTGTCCGGCCTGGCCCTGGTCGCGGGCGGCCTCGCCCTCGCCCGGCCCGCGCTGCGCCTGCACGGCCGGTGGACCCGCCTCCTGCTCGGCCCCACCGAGCGCGCCCGGCTGGCCCGGCGGGTCGAGCAGCTCACCGAGATCCGGCTGGACGCCACCGAGGCCCAGGCCGCCGAACTGCGCCGGATCGAACGGGACCTGCACGACGGCGCGCAGGCCCGGCTGGTCGCGGTGAGCCTGCGCCTGGGCGCCGTCGCGGCGCTGATCGACCACGACCCGGAACAGGCGAAGCGGGTGGTGACGGACGCCCAGGACAACGTCACCCAGGCCCTCCAGGAACTGCGTGACCTGGTGCGCGGGATCCACCCGCCGGTGCTCGCCGAACGAGGCCTCGCCGAAGGGGTGCGGGCGCTGGCGCTGGACGTCCCGCTGAAGGTCGAGGTCCGGACCGAACTGCCCGGGCGGGCGGAGGCGCCGGTGGAGTCGGCGGTCTACTTCGCCGTCAGCGAGGCGCTCACCAACGCCGTCAAGCACGGCGACGCCCGGCACGCCACGGTGCACCTCGCCCACGCCGCCGGACTGCTGCGCGCCGAGGTCACCGACGACGGCCGCGGCGGCGCCGACCCCGCCCGGGGCAGCGGCCTGCGGGGCATCCGGCGCAGGCTGGCCGCCTTCGACGGTACGCTCACGCTGACCAGCCCCCCGGGGGGTCCGACCCGGCTGATCATGGAGCTACCGTGCGCGTTGTCCTCGCCGAGGACCTCGTCCTGCTGAGGGACGGCCTCGCCCTGCTGCTCGGCGCCCACGGGCACGAGATCGTCGCCGCGGTGGAGAGCGGCCCCGAACTGGCCGCCGCGCTCACCGAACACCGCCCGGACATCGCGGTGGTCGACGTCCGGCTGCCGCCCACCTACTCCGACGAGGGCCTCCAGGCCGCGCTCGCCGCCCGCCGCGAACAGCCCGGCCTGCCCGTCCTGGTCCTCTCCCAGCACGTCGAACAGCTCTACGCCCGGGAGCTGATCGCCGACGGCACCGGCGGCGTCGGCTACCTGCTCAAGGACCGCGTCTCCAAGGCCGACCAGTTCGTCGACGCCGTCCACACCGTCGCCGCCGGCGGCACCGTGATGGACCCCCAGGTCATCGCCCGGCTGCTGGCCCGCAACGCCTACGACGAGCCGCTCGCCCTGCTCACCCCGAGGGAGCGCGAGGTCCTCGCGATGATGGCCGAGGGCCGCTCCAACGCGGCGATCGCCCAGCGGCTGCGCTTCAGCGAGGGGGCGGTCAGCAAGCACACCTCCGGCATCTTCGGGAAGCTGGGCCTGGGGGCCTCGGACGACGACAACCGCCGGGTGCTCGCGGTGCTCGCCTACCTGGACGGGACGCGGGCGGGCTGAGCGGACCGGGCGGCGCGGCGGGCACCGGCCCGGTCGCCCGCGAACGGCGGGCGGAGTAGCGTCACATCCGGTCACCGTACCGTGACGGTGAGCCGCCGGCGGTGGGCGTGGGGGGGACCCGCCGTCCCGACCGTCGACCCGACAGGAGCGCCCCCGTGGCCGTCCCCACCACCTTCGACCAGCACGTCACCGGCTACAGCCTTCCGCACGCCTACTGGCTGGCGAAGGCCTCCGAGCTCGCCTACCAGGACGGGGCGACCATCGACGAGCAGGCCCGCGCCTGGGGCTTCGACACCGTGCGCCACCACCAGACGCGCTTCACCCCGCCGTTCCCGCTCCAGGACACCCAGGCCTACACCATGGCCGGCGACGACATGATCGTCACCGCCTTCCGGGGCACCGAGCCCGCACAGCTCCGCGACTGGCTCACCGACGCCACCACCCCGCCCTGGCCGGGGCCCGCCCGGACGGGCTTCGTGCACTACGGCTTCGCCGAGGCCCTCGAATCGGTCTTCCCGGACGTCGCCAAGGCCATCTCCGACCTGCGGAGCAACGACCAGACCGTGTGGTTCACCGGCCACAGCCTCGGCGGCGCCCTCGCCATGCTGGTCGCCGCCCGCCTCGACCTGGAGGACCCGCGCCTGGCGGCCGACGGCGTCTACACCTTCGGGCAGCCCCGGACCTGTGACCGGCTGCTCGCCGCCGCGTACGACAAGGCGCTGAAGGGGCGCACCTTCCGCTTCGTCCACGGCAACGACATCGTGCCCGAGCTGCCGCCGGAGCCCGCCTTCACCCACGTCCAGGCGCTGCGCCACATCGACGACGCGGGCCGGATCGAGGAGAAGACCGGGCTGGTCGCCGGGCTGACCGACCGGGCCAAGGGGCTGGGCGCC
The DNA here is from genome assembly GCF_042789895.1 of Kitasatospora sp. NPDC056783. Classification (NCBI taxonomy): domain Bacteria; kingdom Bacillati; phylum Actinomycetota; class Actinomycetes; order Kitasatosporales; family Streptomycetaceae; genus Kitasatospora; species Kitasatospora sp. NPDC056783. The sequence continues at coordinate 9,505 of NZ_JBHUAF010000025.1, read as the reverse complement.
GCGGCGTTCTCGCCGGACGGAGAGGGCATCCGCGACCACCTGATGCGGAGCTACCTGGCGGCGCTGGAGAAGAGTCTGGCCTGAACGGGGCGGCCGCGGCGCGCCCGGTTCCGGCCGGGCGCGCCGTCGTGTCCGGGGCCGGGGGACGGGCGGGGTGGACGGGCCGGGGACGGGCGGGGGGAAGGCGGGGAACCGGCCCGGTGATCATGGACGGATAGGCTGCCGTGATGTCAGGTCCTCACGGGGAGGGCAGGACTGATGAGGATCGGTGGTGTACGGACATGATGGGACCGGCGCATTCGCTGTCGGGTGCGGCCGCGTGGCTGGGGGTCGGTGCCGCGGCGGCCGGGCTGGGGGAGCCGATGCCCTGGCCGGTCCTGCTCGCGGGCACGCTGATCTGCGCGGGGGCGGCCCTGGCGCCGGACCTGGACCACAAGGCGGCGACGATATCCCGGGCGTTCGGGCCGCTGTCCCGGATCGCCTGCGAGGTGATCGACAACCTCTCCCACGCCGTCTACAAGGCCACCCGGGGCAAGGGCGACCCGCGCCGCTCGGGCGGCCACCGGACGCTGACGCACACCTGGCTCTGGGCGGTGCTGTGCGGGGCGGGCGCCGCGGCGGTGGCCGTGTACGGGGGCCGCTGGGGCGTGCTGGTGGTGCTGTTCGTGCACATGGTGCTGGCGATCGAGGGGCTGCTGTGGCGGCACGCCCGGGTCTCCAGCGACGTCCTGGTGTGGCTGCTCGGGGCGACCAGCGCCTGGATGCTCGCCGAGGTCCTCGACAAGCCCGGCAACGGCTCGCAGTGGCTGTTCGAGGAGCCCGGGCAGCAGTACCTGTGGATCGGGCTGCCGATCGGGCTCGGCGCGCTGGTGCACTGCCTGGGCGACGCGCTGACCGTCTCGGGCTGCCCGGTGCTGTGGCCGATCCCGGTCGGACGCAGGCGCTGGTACCCGGTCGGGCCGCCGAAGGGCCTGCGGTTCCGGGCCGGCAGCCGGGTGGAGGTCAAGGTGCTGACGCCGGTCTTCATGGGCGTCGGAGGCGTCTGCGCGGCGGGGGCGCTCGGCTTCTTCGGCTGAGGCGAAGTACCGGCTGCCCGCCGGGGGTGGACCCGACGGGCAGCCGCTCCGCCGACCGGCGGTTACTTCTCGGTCTCGACCGGACCGGCCACCGGCGCGTCGAAGCGCAGGTGCGCGGCGCCGCTCCAGTGGCTGGGCGGCAGCTCGATGGTGTTGGTGTACGCCGAGGCGCCGGTCTCGGTCTCGAGGGCCTGGAGGGCCAGGATCTTGGACATCAGCGGGCCGCCTTCTCGGTCGGGACGGGAGCGTCGTAGATGTAGTGCACGTCGCTGCTCCAGTAGCTGAACGGGGCCGCGGCCGGGGAGCCGGTCTCGGTCTCGATCCCCTGGAGGGCCAGGATCTTGGACATCAGTGGGCCGCCTTCTCGGTCGGGACGGGAGCGTCGTAGACGTCGTGCATGGTGCTGCTCCAGAAGCTGTACGGGACCGCGGCCGAGGCGCCGGTCTCGGTCTCGAGGGCCTGGAGGGCCAGGATCTTCGACATCAGCGGGCCGTCTCGTCCGCGACGGGGGCCTCGAAGCGCATGTGCAGGGCGCTGCTGGTGTGGCTGGGCGGCAGGATGGTGGTGTAGGCCGAGGCGCCGGTCTCGGTCTCCAGCCCCTGGAGGGCCAGGATCTTCGACATGGTCCGTTCCTTTCGGTGAGGTGGGCGCGGCCACCGGGTGGCGGCCGTCGTCCTTCCCCCGGCTCGGGGCCGGGGAAGTCCGTGGTGCCGGGAGAGTCCGGCGGGTGTCAGGCGAGGTCCGTGATGCCGGGCAGCGGCACCGGGCCGAGCACCGCCTCGTGCAGGGTGGTCAGCACTCCGGCCGCGCCGGTGGCCAGGTCCGTCGAGAGCCGCAGCGAGCGGCGGCCCGGGAAGGCCAGGTGGCCGCGATGGTCCATCACGTGCCACTCCAGCAGCCGCAGATGGCGGTCGGCCGCCGCCGGGTTCCCGGTCCGCAGCTGGTGCAGCAGCAGCCCGGCCCGGCCCTCGAACAGGCCGGCCGCGGCGATCAGGTCCGGCAGGCAGGCACGGTCGGCGGCCGCCAGGGCCTCGGCGAAGCGCTCGGGCAGCCGGTCGGGGCCGGTGCGCCGGGCCAGTTCGGCGATCAGGCCCGCGGTGCCCACGCCGCCCGCGGCCAGGTACGGCAGCTTGCGGCGGAAACGGTCCTCGGGCAGGAAGAGCATCCCGTCGGTGATGTCCGCCTCGTCCAGCTCGCGGCCGAGCGCCGCCTCGGCGGCCGTCAGCCACTCGCTCCCTCCGGTGTGCCCGTGCAGCCGCAGGAACAGCGCGGCCTGCCCGCTCCAGCCGTCCAGCAGGCCGCGCAGCAGCGGCGCGCGCTCCTCCCGGGCCAGCTCGTGCCCGAGTTCCAGGGCCTGCTCGGCCAGGTGGTCCCAGCCGAGCGGGCCGGCCAGGTCGAGCAGGCCGAGCGCGATGCCGGCGCGTCCGGAACCGAGCCCCGGGTCGAGCGGAAGCTCGGCGGCGAGCAGCCGCTCGACCAGTGCGCCGGCCGCGTCCGGGGCGCCGAGGCGGGCCAGCGTCCAGGCGATGCCGGTCAGTCCGTCGTACAGCCCGGTCGGCAGGTCGGGTGTGGCGCCGGTGCGGGTGATCAGCCAGTCGGTGTGCCCGGCGGGGGCGGGCCGGCCGCAGGCCCCCAGGGCGTACAGCACGCCGGCCGCCCCGTGGGCGAGGCCCAGGCCGTTGTGGGTCGGCCCGAACTGTTCGACGTCCCCGGGGAAGAGACGGTCGGCGCGCTCCGGGGTGGCCGTCGCCAGGATGCCCGCGGCCAGCGAGTCCAGGACCGGGCGCCAGGCCTCGGTGTCCGCCGCCGGTGCCTGCGGCCAGGCCGGTCGCGACGGTGCCGGGCCGTCGGCCGCCCCGGGGCGGCGCTCGGTGGCGCCGGGCGGCAGCTTCCCGCCGGCCGCCCGGTGCAGCGCCTGGGCGACCTCGGCCCCGAAGCCGGGGGCGACGGGGTAGCGCGCGGAGATCTCCCGTGCGGCCAGCTCGGCCTTGCCGGAGTCCAGCGCGAGCAGGTGGTTCACCGGCAGGAAGAGGTAGAGCCGCAGCGCGGCGAGGGCGTACGCGTCCACCGCGGTGCCGCGCCGGGCGGCGGGCGAGACGAAGCCGGGCGCGCCCAGCGGTGGCGCGGTGGCGTCGTCGACCGGGAAGGAGATCTCGAAGTCGACCAGCGCGCACCGCCCGTCCGGCCGGATCAGTACGTTGTTGGGGTGGAGGTCGCCGAAGACGAGCCCGCGCTCGTGCAGCGCCGCCAGCATGCCGGTGACCTGCTCGACCACGTCGAGCGCCCAGGTGGTGTACCGGGCCAGCTCGGCCTCGTCCGGGTCGGGGTGGGCGAGCGGACAGGTGCGGGTGAAGACCTCCTCCAGCCGCTCGCCCTCGATGTACTCCTCGACCAGGTAGTGGTGCTCCCAGACCTGCCGGTACTCGTGGAGCGCGGGTACGCAGTCCAGTCCGGCCAGCGCCTCCAGCACCCGGCGCTCGCTCAGCAGCCGCTGCACGGCGTCCCGGTCGGCGTGGTCCAGGCCGGCGTGCGGGCGGGCCTCGCGCAGCACGACCTGCCGGCCGTCGCGCCGGTCGGTGGCCAGGTAGACGCCGCCGCCGTTGGAGAAGTGCAGCGCCTTGGTGACCTCGAACGGGAAGTCCTCCGCCGTCTCCGCGGCCTCCCGCTCGGCGTCGGCGGCCAGTTGGGCCTTGACGACCTCCGGCACCGGTGCCCAGTCCGGCACCGCGAAGACGGTGCCCCGGACGTCCGGGACGAGTTCGCCGTCCGGCCCGCTCATGGCGGGCACCCGCCGGCCGTGCTCGTCGGTGCAGTAGCGCTCGCTGAACGAGCCGAAGCGCAGGTAGAGCGGGCCCTCCCGGTAGCGCAGGTCGCTCAGCACGTACGGGCCGGGGACGCCCTTGAGCAGGTCCGACAGTTCGTCGAGCACCTGGGTCAGCCGGGCGTCGTCCTCGGGGTAGAGCGTGATCAGCTTGCCGCTGGAACGGCGGTCGGCGTACTTGCTGTTCAGCATGTGCACGGTGGCCCGGCCGCGCAGGAACTTCCAGGTCAGCTCGTGCTCCAGGCAGTACGCCAGGACCTGGTCGATCACCCGCTCGGCCTCGTCCGGGGTCGCCGAGACGTGCACCTTCCAGCCCTGCTCGGGCAGCCGCGGGCGCGGGGGCCTGACGTGCACCCAGGGGCCGTGCTCGTGGCGCTGCCAGCCGGGCGGCAGCGGGGTGGTGGCGGCGGCGAACCGGTCGTCCGGGCGTTCGGCGCGGGCCGGGTCGTCGTAGAACAGCGGGTCGGCGAGGCAGTGGCGCTCGTAGCGGTCGTCCACGGTGCCCGCCTCAGCCCGCGGTCCGCGACCGGCGGGGCCGCCGCGGGAGGGCCGGCGACTCGGAGGGCCGCGGGTGGAAGGGCTGCGGGCGGCACCCGTCGGCGTCCGGCCCGGTGGTCGTCCGGGCGTCGGATGTCGTCGTCAAGGGAACCCCCCGGGAGCAGTGGATCCCGCCGGTTGCGGGCTGCGACAGACCCTGCCAGCCGGGTCGCCCCGGGTCGACGGGTCCGATCCGCCACCTTCCTGCCAGGCAGCTTGCGGGCGGATCGGGGGTGCCGGGCCGGGCCGGGGTCAGCGTCCGGGGTGGGCCGCCGCCGTGGTGACCTGGTGGCCGGCCTTCGCGGTGAGCCGCTGGACGGCCGGTACGACGGCGGGTACGGAGGCCGGGACGGGGGCCGGCACGGGGGCCCGCTCGGGTCCGAGGTAGCGGCCGCGGACCGCGGCGACGATCTCGGCGCTCGCCCGTCCGGTGCCGTAGGGGGAGGGGAGCCGGCCGAGCCGCTCGGTGAGGGTCTCGTCGGCCAGCAACTCCCGCAGCGCGCGGGCGAGTTCGTGGCCGGGCCGGGCGAGCCGGGCGAAGCCGGCCTGGATGGCCTCGGGGCGCTCGGTGGAGTTGCGCACCACCACGAGCGGGCGCTTGAGCACCGTGCACTCCTCCTGGACCCCGCCGGAGTCCGAGACCAGCAGGCGGCAGTGCCGGGCCAGGGCGAGGAAACCGGGGTGGTCCAGCGGCTCGATCCGGCGCAGCCGGGTGGCCGGTCCGCGTAGGCCGAACGCCTCGACGGCGGCCCGGGTGCGGGGGTGCAGCGGCAGCAGCACCGGCAGTTCCAGCGCGGCGAGTTGGCCGAGGATCTGGGCGAGCCGGGCGGCGTCGTCGGTGTTCTCGGGCCGGTGGATCGTGGCGAGCACGTAACCGCCGGGGGTGACGCCGTGCCCGGCCATGACGCGGTGGGCCTCGGCCTCGGACGGCAGGGTCTCCAGGGTCGCCTCGACGACGGTGTTGCCGGTGACCACCACCCGGTCCGGTCGGATGCCCTCGCGCAGCAGGTGCGCCGCCGCGATCGCGGTGGGTGCGCAGTGCAGGTCGGCGAGCGGGGCGATCAGTCGGCGGTTGGCCTCCTCGGGCATGTCGGGGTCGAAGGAGCGCAGACCGGCCTCGACGTGGACGACGGGTATGCCGGCGCAGTGCGCGGCGAGGGCGCCCGCGGCGGCGGTGTTGGTGTCGCCCTGGACGACGACGGCGGCCGGCGGGTGGGCCGCGAGGTGGTCGCTCAGGGCGCTGACCATCCGGCCGATCTGCCGGCCGCGCGGCTCGCCGCCGACGCCGGTCAGCAGGTGGTGCGGGCGGGGGAGGCCGTACTGGGTGAAGAAGGTGGTGGTGAGGGCCGGGTCCCAGTGCTGGCCGCTCCACACGATGCGGGCCCGCGGGCCGAGGAGCCGGGCCACTCCGGCGAGTTTGACGATCTCCGGCCGGGTGCCGAGGACCAGGGCGACATCGGTCGAGGACATGGCGCTCCGATGGGGCGAGGGGTGGGGCGGGGGAAGTAACAGCAGACGATATGGGCGGATTCGAAAGAAATGTCCACACCTCGGGCCGATGTCACCCACTTGGCCTAGGAGGCTCGGATCGGCCCAGGTGGGACGGGGGGTCGGTTCGTGTGCCACCCCATCAAGACTGTTCGCACCGGGCCGATTTGGCGTGACTGCGGCAAACGGGTGAATTCCACCCGAATGGGCGCGCCGCATCTTTCCGATCATCCGATCGGCCCAGCAACATACGGCTCCAGATCACGAAGATCGGGACAACCCGGTCGCAACGAGAGGAACCCACCCATGTACGGACCGATAGGCGGCGGCCTTCCCCCGACGGCGGCCGGCGGCGGCGTCCTGGCCTCGACCGGCTCGCCCGGCCTCGGCATCGCCGCCGCGGCCGGCACGGCCCTGGTGCTGGTGGGGGTCGCGCTGCTGCGGCGCAGCCGGCTGGCGGCCGACGGGGACGCGCCGGGCCGGGACGCGCCCGGCCGCCGCGACCGCGACGACCGGTAGCCGCGACCGCCGGCCGCCCCGAAGGCCGGCCGCCGACGCGCCGAACTCCGCCGACCCGCCGTTCCCCCAAGGGGTTTCCTCGTGACCGCAGATGCTCACCCGCAACCCGCCCGACCGCCGGGGGCGGCCCGCCGGCCGCCGTCCCGGCACGGCCGCACCCCGCTGTCCGGCCGGGTGCTCGCCGCAGTGGCCGGGCCGCTGCTGCTGGGGCTGTGCGGGTTCCTGGTCGTCGGTGAACGGGCCTACCGGTTCCGCGAGATGGCCGCCGCCCGGTGGCTCGTCTCGCACGGGCTCGGCCTGCGCACCCTGCTGCTCGAATCCCCCGACGCGCCGGTGCTGTACGCCGGCGACGCGGGCGGATTCGGGCGGGGGATCGCCCTGAGCACCGGGTGCGGCAGCGCTCTGCTGATCGCCCCGCTGGCCCTGCTGGCCGGTGTCCTGCTGCTGTTCGGCACCCGCCGGCCGACCCGGGTGCTGCTGGGCTTCGTCCTGGCGGCCGGCCTCGTCGTCGCCGCCAACCTGGGCCGGCTGACGCTGATCGTCGCCATGCAACACCGGTACGGCGACGAGGGGTTCGGCTGGACCCACGTCCTGTTCGGCTCGCTGCTGATGATGGCCGCCGGCCTGATCGCGCTGCTGCTCTTCCTCTTCCTGACCACTCGAACGTCCACCCGCGACACGGAGGCCGGTGCGCCGTGACCCTGCTCGACCTGTCCGTCTCGCTGTCCTTCGTGCTGGGGATCGGCTTCCTCGCCTACGTCGCCGTGATCGTGCGCGGCTTCCTGCGGGCCCGCCCGGACGCCACCGGCGATCCGGACCGCTTCGACTGGCACTTCCTCATACCCTGCCGGGACGAGGAGGCCGTGATCGGCACCACCCTGGACTACCTCGACCGGCGCTTCCCCCGGGCGCACGTCTGGGTCGTCGACGACCACTGCGAGGACCGGACGGCCGAGGTGGTGCGGTCCAGGGCGGACGCGGGGCGCCCCGTCCACCTGGTGAGCCGGCGGCTGCCGCGGGCCCGCACCGGCAAGGGCGACGCCCTGAACGCCGCCTACCGGGCGCTCGAGGCCTGGCTGCCCGAGGACACCGACGCCGACCGGGTCGTGCTGACCGTCGTGGACGCCGACGGCCGGCCCTCCCCGGGGATGCTGGAGGTCTTCGCCGGTCCGTCCTTCTTCGCCGACCCGGACATCGGCGCCGTCCAGGTCGAGGTCCGGATGTCCAACCGCGACGTGGCCGTGCCGCTGCCCCACCGGGGGAGCCTGGCCAACCGGTTCGCCCGGCTGCTGGCCCGCTTGCAGGACATCGAGTTCCGCGGCCCGATCTCCGCGATCCAGATCACCCGCCGGCTCACCCGGACCGTCAACGTCGGCGGCAACGGCCAGGCCAACCGGCTCAGCGCGCTGCGCTCGATCGACCGGGGCGGCGGCGAACCGTGGGGCAAGGCGCTGCTGGAGGACTTCGAGCTCGGGCTGCGGATGATGCTGGCCGGCTGGCGCAACGGCTACACCACGACCGCCTGGGTGGACCAGGAAGCCCTGTGGAACGTCCGGCAGTTGATCACCCAGCGGGTCCGCTGGGCGCAGGGCTCGATGCAGTGCGCGCCGTACCTGCGCCGGGTCTGGCGCTCCCGCGAGTTCAGCACGCCGGGCTTCCTGGAAGTCCTCTACTTCATGGTCCAGCCCTGGCTCCAGGTCGTCGGCCTGGTGGTCTACACCGTGCCGATCGCGGCCTTCGCCTACAACGCCGTCTTCTACCCCGCGTTCGTGCTCGACTTCCTCCGCCAGGGCGGCGCGGTGCTGATCGCGTTCTACCTGGTCGTGGGCGTCGCCGAGTTCGCCCTCTGGGGCCCGCTGTACCGGCGCCGCAGCGAGCCGGGGATCAGCCGCCGGGCCGCGCTCGGCTACGGACTCGCCCTCGCGGTGTACGCCGCGACCACCTACCTCGTTGCGGTCCGCGCCTTCTGGCGGATCGTGCGGGGCAAGGGCGCCTGGCACAAGACGGCCCGCACGGCCGCGCCGCCGCCGGGGCCCGCCGCGCCGCCGGCGGGCACCGGGCCCGAGGCCGCCACCGCCTGAGCGCCCAGGACTTCTCCCCGACCGGCGATGCCGCGGCCGCTCCGAACGCCGCGGCCGGTCGGCGGAGTCGACGCACCACCCTTTCCCGCCCCCGCCCCCGCGCCGCGGACGCGCCTGTCCGCCGTGCGACCCATCCGAAAGGCCAACCCGTGAGAACTCGTACCCGCAACCGCGTCCTCGCCGGAACCGCGCTCGCCGCCCTCGGGGCCCTCTCCGTGGCCTCCCCGGCGTACGCCGCCCTGCCCGCCCCCGCCGCGGACGCCTACGTCGTCTCCACGGAGGCCCTGGGCGGCATGGTCGCCGTCGCGCCGTCACCCGAGTCGACCTACCCGGCCGGCGGCACCCGGACCCTGGTCGGCCTCAACATCGGGCCGGTCGCCACCGACTCCACGCTGACCGCGACCACCGCCGGGGACCCGGCGGCCGGCACCTCCTCGGCCTCCGCGACGGTCGACAAGCTGGGGCTCAACCTCGGTGTCGCCTCGGTCTCGCTGACCGGCGTCAACTCGACCTGCACCGCCACCCCGACCGGGGCCACCGGCAGCGGCCTGATCGCGGGCGGGTCGGTCAGCGTCGCCGGCCTCCCGACCAACCTCCAGGCCAACGCCCCCGCCAACACCAAGGTCAGCATCCCGCTGGTCGGCTCGATCGTGCTCAACGAGCAGACCACCGACGCGAACGGGGTGCTGACCGTCAACGCCGTCCACATCACCCTGCTGCCGTCGCTGAACGGCGCCAACCTGGTCATCGGCCACGCCTCGTGCGGCGGGGCCGAGCCCGCGGCCTCGGTCCCGATGATCGACCCGTCGGTCGCCGGGGTGGGCGGCGGCGCGGTGGTCGCCGGCGCCCTCGCCACCGTCCACCTGCGCCGCCGCGCCACCAAGGGCGCCACACCGGCCGCCTGACGGTCCGTCCGTCCGGTGCGAGCCGCGCGGGACGGCGGGCGGGGGCTGCCCCGGGGCCGTCATGGACCGGGGCGGCCG
>NZ_JBHUAF010000024.1:0-42926 GCF_042789895.1 Kitasatospora sp. NPDC056783 | reverse complement strand
GCTGCCCCGACTGGAGGGCGCGGTGGTCGCCGTCGGCAACGCCCCGACCTCGCTCTTCCGACTGCTGGAGATGATCGAGGCAGGCGCGCCGCGGCCGGCGGCGGTGATCGGCGTCCCGGTCGGCTTCATCGGCGCCGCGGAGTCCAAGCAGGCCCTGGCCGAGCACCCGTCCGGCCTGGAGCACCTGGTGGTGCGCGGCCGCCGCGGCGGCAGCGCGATTGCCGCCGCCGCCATCAACGCGATTGCGAGCGAAGAAGAGTGACGGTCGATCAGAAGCCCACCGGCCGGCTGTACGGTGTCGGGCTCGGCCCGGGTGACCCGTCGCTGGTGACCGTCCGGGCCGCCGAACTCATCGGCAAGGCCGACGTGGTGGCCTACCACAGTGCCCGGCACGGCCGTTCCATCGCGCGCTCGATCGCGGAGCGTTATCTGACGGATGGTCAGATCGAGGAAAAGCTGGTCTACCCGCTCACCGTCGAGACCACCGACCACCCCGGCGGCTACCGCGGGGCGTTGGACGACTTCTACGAGGAGGCCGCCGCCCGGCTGGCCGCCCACCTGGACGCCGGGCGCGACGTGGTGGTCCTCGCCGAGGGCGACCCGCTGTTCTACGGCTCCTACCAGCACATGCACAAGCGGCTCGCGCACCGCTACCCGACCGAGGTGGTACCGGGCGTGACCTCGCTCAGCGCGGCGGCCGCCCGGCTGGGCCGGCCGCTGACCGAGGCCGAGGAGACGCTCACCGTCATCCCCGGCACGCTGCCCGAGGAGGAGCTGACGGCGCGGATCGCGGCCGCCGACTCCGCCGTGATCATGAAGCTGGGGCGCACCTTTCCGACCGTCCGCCGGGCCCTGGAGCGGGCGGGACGGCTGGCGGACGCCCAGTACGTGGAGCGGGCCTTCATGGCGGGGGAGCGGGTGGCGCCGCTCGCGGAGGTCGACGACGAGACGGTGCCGTACTTCTCCGTCGCGGTGCTGCCGAGCAAGGTGGCGCCGCTGGAGCCGGAGGTCCGGTTGTCGGACGGCATGGGCAGCGTGACCGTGGTCGGCACCGGGCCGGCCGGACCGCTCTGGCTGACGGCCGAGGCGCGCGGCGCGCTGTCCGAGGCCACCGATCTGGTCGGCTACACCACCTACCTGGACCGGGTGCCGGAGCGGCCGGGACAGCAGCGGCACGGTTCGGACAACAAGGTGGAGTCGGAGCGCGCCGAGTTCGCCCTGGAGCTCGCCCGGCGCGGGCACCGAGTCGCGGTGGTCTCCTCGGGGGACCCGGGTGTGTTCGCGATGGCCACCGCGGTGCTGGAGGTCGCCTGTGAGGAGGCCTACCGGGACGTCCCGGTGCGGGTGCTCCCCGGGATGACCGCCGCCCACGCGGCCGCCTCCCGGGCCGGCGCGCCGCTCGGACACGACTACGCGACGATCTCCCTCTCGGACCGGCTCAAGCCCTGGGACGTGGTGGCGAAGCGGCTGCGCGCCGCGGCCGAGGCGGACCTGGTGCTCGCGCTGTACAACCCGGGCTCGAAGTCCCGCACCACCCAGGTCGGCCTCGCCCGGGATCTGCTGCTGGAGTACCGGGCGCCGGAGACCCCGGTGGTGATGGCGCGGGACGTCGGCGGCCCGACCGAGCGGGTGCGGATCGTCCGGCTCGGCGAGCTGGACCCGGCGCTGGTCGACATGCGGACCGTCCTGCTGATCGGCTCTTCGCAGACCCGGGCGGTCGAACGGGGCGGCGGCGTCGAGGTCGTCTGGACGCCGCGGCGCTACCCGGAGGGGTGACGGCGGGCAGGTGACGGGAAACAGATGACAGCGAACAGATGATGAAATCTGTTCGCTGTCATCTGTCATCTGTTATCCGTCAGTCGTCGTCCGCCGGCCGCCGCCGGCCGCCGCCGACCACTTCCCCGTCCGGCCGTCAGCGGGTCGGCTTGGTGATCAGCAGCTCGGTGTTGTGGTCCCCGCCCGCACCCAGCAGCGCCGTCGGGCGGCCGTTCGGGTCGTTGTACGACAGCTCGCGGTAGAGCGCCGCGAGATTGGCGTCCGAGGTGCTGCCGAAGTCCGTCCCGTACGGCGCGGAGGACTCGATCAGCGTGGTGAACAGTGACAGCGTGCCGTCCCCGTTGTCCGCGATCTCGATGACCCGCCCGTGCTGCGGGTAGTCGATGTGCGAGGCGGTGTTGATCTCCCAGAAGGCCCGCTCCGGCACCGCGTGGCCGTGCGGCGTGATCTTGTTCATGTGGGTGTGCCCGTTCACCCAGGCGACCACGTTCGGGTAGCGCTGGAGCAGCGCCACCAGCTCGTTGCCGTCGTGCCGCCCCTCGAAGATGTTGCGCGGGTCCGGCAGCAGGTTGCCCATCGTGCCGCTGGTGTGGTGGCTGAAGACGAGGACCAGCTCGTCCGTGCTCCCGCCGGTCACCTTGCGCCCGTCGGCGTCGTACCAGTGCCCGCTGTGCGCCTGCAACTGCTGCTCCAGCCAGCGCAGTTGCGCGGTGCCCAGCGAACCGTCGGCGAACCCCGCCTGGTTGGTGGTGTCCAGGCTGATGCCGACCACCTTCTCCGAGATGCGGAAGGTGTAGTAGAGCTTGCCGCTGTTCGCCATGTCCGAGGTGAAGCCGTGCCCGTACGGGCCGGCTCCGGTGACCGCCGGGTTCAGGTGGGCCTTGGCGAACTCCTTGGGGGTGAACGGCCGGCGGCGCTCGTCCGGGGTGACCTTGCGCACCAGCTCGCCGCTCGCGAGCAGCTTCGCCAGCAGCAGCACGGCGCCGGCCGGGTCCCGGCGCAGTGAGTCCATCAGCTGGGCGGCGGTCGCGTCGTCGCAGCCCTCCAGCTTGTACTGGCCGGTGTACAGGTCGTTCAGCAGGCCGAGGTCGGGCAGCGAGCCCTCGATGCTGTCGTCGTGGTTGCCGACCGTCGTGTACCAGGGCGTGCGCAGGCCCGGCGCGTCGAAGGGGCGGCCGGCGGCGGACAGGAAACCGGGTATCCGCGGGAAGCCCTTCGCCTTGTAGCCGTCGGTGTAGGCGAGTTCGGGGTTCCAGTAGGTGGCGCTGCCGGAGTTCTGCACACCCTCGTAGCGGCTCGGGTCACCGGTGTTCTGGGCCAGTCGGCCGCCGCCCATGACCTTGAGGTACCAGTCGAGTTCGGCGAGTTCGTGGTTGTCGGTGTTGTCGCCGGTGGCCATCACCATGCTGAACGGCATCCCGGTGTAGGGGCCGCCGGCGAGCGAGTTGACCCGCTCGACGAGCGCCGAGACACCACGGGCGTTCAGCGCCTCCTGCGGCCGGTACGCGCTGCCGTTGAACTTGGCCAGGTACTCGAAGCGCACCGGGGACTCGGTGTCCACCAGGTGCAGGTCACTGAACTGGACGAAGCTGGCCAGGCCGGTCCGGCGGTCGTCCCGTCCGGTGCTTCCCGCCGCCAGGTCGCCGCGTACCACCAGTGGCCAGCCCGGTCCGGCCGTCAGCCGCTTGTAGCCGCCGGTGCCGACCGGCGTGGCCACCTGCTCCAGCGTGGTGCCGGTGACCCCGATCGCCCGCGCGGCGGTCGTCGCCAGCGCCTGGTCGCGCGCTGCGGCCGAGGCGAACTGCCCGCCGCCCAGCGACAAGGCCGACCAGGCGGCGGCCACCGACGTACCCGTGAGGAACGTACGCCGACTCATCCCTGCCACAAAAACCCCCACATACTGATGGCCCGGCGGGGCAGTCGACCCTGGCCGGGCCCACGTGTGTCATGAACCCGCTGCTGGCGGACCGCCAGATTACTCACTGGTAGGCACGGTGGGCGAGGCCCGTGCGGCGAACTCTTCGGGAACGCGGGCCACCGTTCCTCCGCAGCTCGTCCACGGGCCCTCGCGGGCCCACCCCGGTCGGTCCCCGCCCGGGCGGCTGGGGGAGGATCGACGGCGGCGGCCGCGTCGGCCGCCCGAATGGAACAGATGGAACAGGACGGCACGGGTGCCGTCGGAAACGGGGCACAGGTGACCGCAGCGGGAGCCGGGGTGGGAGCCGGGGCTGGGACCGGAGCCGGAGGCCGGGCGGGCCAGTTGAAGAGCAGCGGTTTGCGGCCCGGCTGGACGACGGGCGCCTGCGCCACCGCCGCCACGAAGGCCGCCTACACCGCGCTGCTCACCGGCGAGTTCCCGGACCCGGTGGTCATCACCCTGCCCAAGGGTCAGCGGCCCGCCTTCACCCTCGCCGCCGAGGAACTGACCGTCGAGGAGCGGACCACCAAGGAGTCGGCCGTCGAGGAGCGGACCACCGAGGAGCCGGCCGTCGAGGAGCTGACCGCCAGGGAATCGACCCCCGAGGGGCCGGCCGGCGCGGAGGGCCGGATCGGGGCCGGCGGGCGCGGGCGAAGCGTCGCCATGGCGGGGGTGGTCAAGGACGCGGGCGACGACCCCGACGTCACCCACGGCGCCCTGATCCGCTCCACCGTACGACCCGGCGAGCCCGGCACCGGAGTGGTGTTCCGGGCCGGCCCCGGGGTGGGAACGGTCACCAAGGCGGGCCTGCCGCTGCCGGTCGGCGAGCCCGCGATCAACCCGATGCCCCGACAGATGATCCGGGACGCCGTCGCCGAGGTGGCCGCCGCGCACGGCGACGGCGGGGACGTGGTGGTCGAGATCTCGGTCGACCACGGCGAGGAGATCGCCCGTTCCACCTGGAACCCCCGGCTCGGCATCCTCGGCGGCCTGTCCATCCTCGGGACCACCGGGGTCGTCGTCCCCTACTCCTGTTCGGCCTGGATCGACTCCATCCGCCGCGGCGTGGACGTGGCCCGGGCGGCGGGGCGCGCCCACGTGGCCGGCTGCACCGGTTCGACCTCGGAGAAGGTCGCGGTCGCGGAGCACGGACTGCCCGAGGACGCGCTGCTGGACATGGGCGACTTCGCCGGTGCCGTGCTCAAGTACCTCAAGCGCCACCCGGTGCCCCGGCTGACCATCGCGGGCGGTTTCGCCAAGCTGTCCAAGCTCGCGGCCGGCCACCTCGACCTGCACTCGGCGCGCTCCCAGGTGGACAAGGGGTACCTGGCCGACCTGGCCCGCCGCGGCGGGGCGGACGAGGCGTTGGCCGGGGCGGTCGCGGGGGCCAACACGGCGTTGGAGGCGGTGCAGTTGTGCCGCGCGGCCGGGGTGCCGCTCGGGGACCTGGTCGCCGAGGCGGCCCGGGCCACGGCGCTCGGGGTGCTGCGGGGCTCGCCGGTCGCGGTGGACGTCATCTGCATCGATCGGGCGGGCACCGTCGTCGGCCGGGCGGAGCCACTGGGGGCGTGACGATGTCACGAGTGTCACGGACGCGTGACAACATCGCCTGGTGATGTGAAGAACTGACAGTCATACGGGGAGAGAAGCGGACAAATGGAGTACCAGGGCGACCCCTCAGTCTGCCGTCATCTCAACCATGAGATATCGTCTGGCGAGTGACAGGCGACTACCTCACCCGTATCGGCACCCTCATCCGTACCGCGCGCCAGCACCGGGGCTGGTCCCAGGCGCAGCTCGGAGAGGCCCTCGGAACCAGCCAGAGCGCGGTCAACCGCATCGAACAGGGCAAGCAGAACGTCAGCCTTGAGATGATCGCTCGCATCGGCGAAGCCCTCGACAGCGAGATCGTTTCCCTCGGATACTCCGGCCCGATGCACCTGCGCGTCGCCGGCGGCACCCGGCTCTCCGGCGCGATCGACGTCCGCAGCAGCAAGAACGCCTGTGTGGCGATCCTCTGCGCCTCCCTGCTGACCACCGGCCGCACCACGATCCGCAGCGTCGCCCGGATCGAGGAGGTCTACCGCATCCTCGAGGTGCTCACCAGCATCGGCGTCAAGAGCCGCTGGATCAACGAGGGCCGCGACCTCGAACTCACCCCGCCCGCCGAACTGGACCTCGCGGCGATGGACGTCGAGGCGGCCCGCCGCACCCGCAGCGTGCTGATGTTCCTCGGCCCGCTGATGCACCGCGCCGAGCGCTTCGCCATCCCGTACGCGGGCGGCTGCGACCTCGGCACCCGCACCGTGCAGCCGCACCTGACGGCGCTGCGCCGCTTCGGCCTGGAGGTCGCCACCACCGGCGGCGCCTACCACGCCTCGGTCGAGCCCGGTGCCCCGCTGGACCGCCCGATCGTGCTGACCGAGCGCGGGGACACCGTCACCGAGAACGCCCTGCTCGCCGCCGCGCGGCACGACGGCGTCAGCGTCATCCGCAACGCCTCGCCCAACTACATGGTCCAGGACCTCTGCTTCTTCCTGGAGGAGCTGGGCGTCAGGATCGAGGGCATCGGCACCACCACCCTCACCGTGCACGGCGTCCCGGAGATCACCCGCGACGTCGACTACACCCCGGCCGAGGACCCGGTGGAGGCGATGAGCCTGCTGGCCGCCGCCGTCGTCACCTCCTCCGAGCTGACCATTCGCCGGGTGCCGATCGAGTTCCTGGAGATCGAGCTCGCCGTGCTGGAGGGCATGGGCCTCGACTACGACCGCACCCCCGAGTACCCGGCCCACAACGGCCACACCCGGCTGGTCGACCTCACCGTGCGCCCCTCCAAGCTGACCGCGCCGATCGACACCATCCACCCGATGCCGTTCCCCGGCATCAACATCGACAACGTGCCGTTCTTCGCCGCCATCGCCGCGGCCGCGCACGGCACCACGATGATCCACGACTGGGTGTACGACAACCGCGCGATCTACCTGACCGAGCTGACCCGGCTCGGCGCCGACGTCAAGCTCCTCGATCCGCACCGCGTGCTGGTCCAGGGTCCCACCCGCTGGCGTGCCGCCGAGATGATGTGCCCGCCGGCCCTGCGCCCCGCCGTGGTCATCCTGCTCGCCATGCTCGCGGCCCAGGGCACCTCCGTCCTGCGCAACGTCTACGTCATCAACCGCGGCTACGAGGACCTCGCCGAGCGCCTGAACTCCATCGGCGCCCAGATCGAGACCTTCCGCGACATCTGACGGATCGTCACGATCGGGACGTCGAATCATGTCGTCGCGATCGTGACGTCACACCGGTCGTCGGGTCGTCGGCCGGCCTCACCCGTCGAGGCCGGCCAACAGCGCGGAGGCCCCCAGCCCGGTGTTCAGGTAGTCCACGAACACCGGGTTGTTCAGCGCCCACGGCGATCGCCGCTCCCTGATCAGCCGAACCGCCTCGCCGGGCCCGTGCCCGAGGTCGACCAGCGCGTTCGCCACCACCAGGCCCGAGCGGTTGTAGCCCGAGTGGCAGCGCACCAGCGTCGGCCGGCCCCGGCGTACGGCGGCCGCGGTGAGTTCGGCCGCCTCCTGGACGCCGAGCAGCTGACCGGGTGAGAGCGGGCCGTCGGGCACCTCCCGGACGACGTGCTCCACCCCCGGTGCCGGCCCGTGCCCCGGAAGCGTGAAGAGGCTGACCACCAGGTCGAACTCGCGCTGGACGGCCACGAGTTCCAGCTCGCCGCCGGGCGGAGTGCAGTAGTGACCGCCCATCCAGAGCCCCGGGACGATCTCGTTCCAGGGCTCGGACGGCCCGGGGGTGTCGCGTTCCTTCTGGCGGGTCCGCACGTTCTGTCGTTTCCTTCCGCGCGATGCCTGGTCCCGGTCCTGCCCGGCTACTCGCCGGTGGTGCCGTCGAGGTGCTCGCGCAGGAGGTCGGCGTGCCCGTTGTGGCGGGCGTACTCCTCGATCATGTGGGTCAGGATCCAGCGGAGTGAGAAGACCTCGTCGCCGTAGTGGCCCAGGACGTCCAACGACTCCGCGGCGGCGACGAGTTCCCTGGAGTGGTCGCACTCGCGGCGCCAGACGGCAAAGGCCTCGTCCGGGTCGGCGGTCTCGACGTCGAACTCGGCGAAGGAGCCGTCGGGGCGGCCCCAGAAGCCACGCACGTCCTCCTTGTCGAGGATGTTGCGGAACCAGCTGCGCTCCACCTCGGCGCTGTGTCGGATCAGGCCGAGCAGGGTGAGTCCGGAGGGTGCCAGCGCCGGGGTCCGGAGCTGCTCCGCCGTGAGGCCCTCGCACTTCATCGCGAGGGTGGCGCGCTGGTAGTCCAGGAAGCCCGCCAGCGTGGTGCGTTCGTCGGCGGTGCGGGGGGTCCGAGGGCGCTGATCATCGGTCATCGCGCCATCCTGCCCGAACGTCCGACGGGCCCGCCCGCGAATTTCCCGGGTGAGCGTGCGAGGGCGCGAGAGTGCGGCGGAGAGCGGCCGCCCTCGTCGCCGCCCCGCGGCAACCGCGGGGCCCGCTACCGCGGTTGCTCCAGCCAGTGCAGCGCGCCCGGGACGTCCGGGACGACCGGGACGTCCTGCGGAACCGGCGGGCGCTCCACGATGATGACGGGCAGGCGCAGTCCTCGGGCGGCGGTCAGCTTGGCGGCGGTCGCGCTGCCACCGCTGTCCTTGGTGACCAGCACGTCGATGCGGTGCTCGCGCAGCAGCGCCTCCTCGCCCTGGACCGTGAACGGGCCGCGGTCCAGCAGGATTTCGCAGGAGGGCGGCAGCGGGGGCTCGGGCGGGTCCACCGAGCGGGCGAGGACGTGGACCCCGTCGAGGTGGGCGAAGGCGGCGAGGCCCTGCCGGCCGATGGTGAGGAAGACCCGCTCCCCGCGCCGGGGCAGCAGTTCGGCCGCGGCGGCGGCGAGTGAGGGGACGGGTATCCAGCGGTCCCCGTCGACCCGGGTGAAGCCCGGGCGGCGCAGCACCAGCAGGGGGACGCCGGTGGCGGCGGCCGCGAGGGCGGCGTTGCGTGAGATGCCGGCGGCGAACGGGTGGGTGGCGTCCACCACCGCGTCCACCCGCTCGTCGCGGAGCCAGTCGGCCAGGCCCTCCGGCCCGCCGAAGCCGCCGATCCGCACCTCTCCGGCGGGCAGCCGGGGCTGGGCGACCCGACCGGCCAGCGAGCTGGTCACCCGGTGCGCGGTCGGGGCGAGTTCGGCGGCCAGGGTCCGCCCCTCGGTGGTCCCGCCGAGGATCAGGACGTGCCGCATCAGGCGCCGCAGGGCTCGTGCGGGCGCTCGCGGTCCGCCGAGTAGAGGTGGCTGTCGCGGAACTGTCCGGCGGCCAGCGTCCGGCCGACGATGATGACGGCGGTGCGGACCACGCCCGCCTCCTTGACCTGCTCGGCGATGTCGCCGACGGTGCCGCGCAGCACCAGCTCGTCGGGGCGGCTGGCCATCGCGACGACGGCGGCCGGGCAGTCGGCGCCGTAGTGCGGGAGCAGTTGCTCGACCACGTCGTCCACGTAGCCGGCGGCCAGGTGCAGCACCAGCAGGGCGCCGCTGCGGCCCAGGGTGGCGAGGTCCTCGCCCTCGGGCATCGGGGTGGCGCGCTTGGCGATCCGGGTGAGGATGACGGTCTGGCCGACGGTCGGAACGGTCAACTCCCGCTTCAGCGCGGCCGCGGCGGCGGCGAAGGCCGGCACGCCGGGGACCACCTCGTACGGCACGCCGGCCGCGTCCAGGCGGCGCATCTGCTCGGCGACGGCGGAGAAGACGGACGGGTCGCCGGAGTGCAGCCGCGCCACGTCCTGGCCGGCCTCGTGCGCGGCGACCAGTTCGGCGGTGATCTGGTCCAGGTTGAGCTGGGCGGTGTCGATCAGCCGGGCGCCGGGCGGGCACTCGTCCAGCAGTTCGCGCGGGACCAGGCTTCCCGCGTACAGGCAGACCTCGGCGCGGGCCAGGATGCGCTGGCCGCGCAGGGTGATCAGGTCGGCGGCGCCCGGGCCGGCTCCGATGAAGTGGACGGTCACGAGGCGTTCTCCTGGAGGGTGTCGTGCGGGGCGCCGGTCTTGACGGCGGACCACTGGGTGACCGGCATGGCCTGGCGCCACCCGGTGAAGCCGCCCACCGGGACGGCGTGGGCGACGGCGAGCTTGACGAGGTCGCCGCCGTGGCGCCGGTACCACTCGGTGAGCAGTGCCTCGGATTCCAGCGTCACGGTGTTGGCGACGATCCGGCCGCCCGGACGCAGCGCGTCCCAGCAACTGTCCAGCAGGCCGGGGGCGGTGAGGCCGCCGCCGATGAACACGGCGTCGGGGGTGGGGAGTCCGGCGAGCGCGGCGGGGGCGGGGCCGGTCACCACGCGGAGCCGGGGCACGCCGAGCGCGGCCGCGTTGCGGGCGATCCGCTCGGCCCGCACCTGGTCGCGCTCGATGCTGACGGCCCGGCAGTCGCGGTGGGCGCGCAGCCACTCGACGGCGATCGAGCCGGAGCCGCCGCCGACGTCCCAGAGCAGTTCGCCGGGGGAGGGGGCCAGCGTGGCGAGGGTCGCGGCGCGCACGTGGCGCTTGGTGAGCTGGCCGTCGCTCTCGTACGAGGCGTCGGGCAGGCCGGGGACGAGGGTGCCGCGCGGGCCGTCGCCGAGTTCGACGGCGATGACGTTCAGTGGGTCGCCCGGTGGGTGCGGCCAGCCGTCGGCGGGGCCGTCCAGATGGCGTTCGGCGGGGGAGCCGAGCTGTTCGAGCACCCGCAGGCGGGCGGTGCCGTAGCCGCGGGCGGTGAGCAGCTCGGCGACGGCGGCCGGGGTGGTGGCGTCGGCGGCGAGCGCCAGCAGGCGGCGGCCGGGGTGGAGGGCCGCGGAGAGGGTGTCCAGCGGACGGCCGACCAGGCTGACCACCTCGGTGGCCTCCAGCGGCCAGCCGAGCCGGGCGCAGGCGTAGGAGACGGAGGAGGGGTGCGGCAGCACGCGCAGGCGCTCGGGGCCGACGGTCCCGGCGAGGGTGCGGCCGATGCCGAAGAACATCGGGTCGCCGCTGGCCAGGACGGCGACGCGGCGGCCGGTGTGGGCGGCGAGCAGCCCGGGGACGGCGGGGCGCAGGGGGGTCGGCCAGGGGACCTGTTCGGCGGTGACCTCGCCGTGGGGGAGCAGGTCCAGTTGGCGGGGGCCGCCGATGACGACCTCGGCCGCGCGCAGCGCGGCGCGGGAGGTGTCGGCGAGGCCGGGCCAGCCGTCGGCCCCGATCCCGACGACGGTGATCGGGGGTGGCAGCTCGGGCACCGGGTGGCTCCTCGTCGTTCGATCCTGCGTACCAGTGATCCAGCGAAGCTGCTGGCCGAGGCAGCCTACCTGGCGGTATGCGGGCCGGGTGGTGCCGGATCCGGCGGGGTGACAAGTGACAGTCGACAGATTTCAGATGACAGATTTCAAATTCTGTTTTTTGTCATCCGTTCGCCGTCGCCCGCCCCACCACCGCCCCGCCGCCCCTCCTCCGTCACTTCTCCGCCCAGTCCCCCGACTCGATCAGCGCCGGCCGCTCCCGCAGCCGGGCCTCGGCGGCCGGTCCGGCGAAGTAGACCCAGGCCTCGCGCGGCTCGCCCGTCGCCGTCCGCACCGCCATCCGCCGTCGCACGTACAGTCCGGTCCCGTCCGTCCGGCAGTCCTCCAGCCGGTCCAGGGCTTCCAGCGCTCCGGCGTACGCACCCGGGCGTACGGTGGCCAGCTCGCCCGTGATCCGACGCCCGGGTGTGGCGTCCGGCAGCGCGTACGGGAAGCCGGGGCCCTCGTGCAGCGCCGCGCCCTCCAGTACCGCCGGCCGGATGTCGGCGCAGCGCCCGGCCAGGTGGGCGGCGTGGTTGCGGCCGCCACGGCGCAGCGTGCCGTACACGAAGAACGGCAGGGGCGCCTCGGACGTGGACACGGGTTCGACCTCCTCGCGGGGAAGCGTCCACGGTACGTCCTGCGA
The DNA here is from genome assembly GCF_042789895.1 of Kitasatospora sp. NPDC056783. NCBI lineage: Bacteria > Bacillati > Actinomycetota > Actinomycetes > Kitasatosporales > Streptomycetaceae > Kitasatospora > Kitasatospora sp. NPDC056783. The sequence goes on along the minus strand of NZ_JBHUAF010000024.1, from coordinate 31,289 downwards.
TCCGATCTCCGATACGGACTGGCGCGCGAGGCCGTTCATGCGCTGTCATGTCGGATGTTCGGACAGCACCATCCCAGGGGGACACGCATGACATCGTCCGCTTCCTCACGACCGGCCGCGGCGAACACCGGGACCGACGCCCAGTCCACGCCCGCCCCGCCCCCTCCCGCCGACGCCCGCCCGGCCCCCCGCCTCGGCGGCGCGGTCTGGCTGGCCCTCCTCGTGGTCTACGTCGTCTGGGGCTCGACCTACCTGGCGATCCGGATCGCGGTGGAGACGATGCCCTCCTTCCTCTCCGCCGCCGCCCGCTTCCTCACCGCCGGCCTGCTACTCGTGGGCTACCTCCTGGTGCGCCAGGGACCGGCGGGCCTGAAGGTGACCCGGCGGCAACTGGCCTCCTCCGCCCTGGTGGGCGTGCTGCTGCTGACCGGCGGCAACGGCCTGGTGGTCCTGGGCGAGACCTTCGTCCCCTCCGGCCTGACCGCCCTGCTGGTGGCCGCGGTCCCGCTCTGGATGGTGGTGCTGACGGCCTTCGGCGGCGGCGAGCGCCCGAAGCCCGCCGAACTCGCCGGGGTGCTGCTCGGGCTGGTCGGCCTCGGTGTCCTGTCGGCCCCCGCGATCGGCGGGTCCGTCAAACCGGTCGGCGTGATCCTGATCATCGTCGCCACCCTGCTCTGGGCGGCCGGCTCCTTCGCGAGCAAGAAGATCCCGATGCCGGGCAACGTGCTCGCCGCGAGCGCCTTCCAGATGCTGACCGGCGGCCTCTGCGACCTGCTCATCGGACTGGCCCGCGGTGAGCAGCACGGGCTGGACCTCGGGGCGGTCTCCGGCCGGTCCTGGCTGGCCCTCGCCTACCTGGTGCTGTTCGGCTCACTGCTCGCCTTCACCGCGTACGCCTGGCTGCTGCGCGCCGCCCCGCTGACCCTGGTGGGCACCTACGCGTACGTGAACCCGGTGGTCGCGGTGCTGCTGGGCTGGCTGATCCTGGCCGAGCCGCTGACCGGCCCGACCCTCGCGGGCGGCGCGATCGTGGTGGTGGGCGTCTGCCTGGTGGTGAGCGTCAGCCGGCGCCCCGGGCGCCCGCCGCGCGGGGTGAGCCCGGCCCGTCCGGACGCACCGCGGTCGTCCGCCCGCGGCTGAGTGAACCCGACGGCCGTCCCCCGCAGACCGCGAGCGCGGGGACGGCCATCGGACACGCCGGTCCCACCGGACACGCTGGTCGCACCCGTCGCACCCGTCGCACCCGTCGTACCGGCCCGCGCCTCGGGCCCGCGCCTCAGAAGCTGTGCGGCGGCTTTCCCGTCCACCAGCCGCCGGGCGCGTCCGGGTCGCGGCTGGTCCAGTACTCGATGATCGCGTCGGTGAACTCGCGGGCCGAGAGCACGCCGTCGCCGTCGGTGTCGAGGTGGCGGAAGGCCTCGTCGGCGTCGTCGCGGGAGAGGCCCGCGAAGTGGCCGCGCTGGAATACGAAGAACTCGCCGGCGTCCACCGTCCCGCTGTGGTCGGCGTCGGCGACGGCGAGGAAGGCCTCGGCGAGCGCGCCGAGGACGTCGCGCGCGGCCTCCGGGTCCTCAGCGAGCGACCCCGTCGAGGCGAGGAACTGCTGGCGGGTGATCGCCTCGGTGTCGGCGGGCAGCCAGGCGAGGTGCAGGTCGTGCCAGAGCGTCAGGTACGCGCGGACGATCACGGCCTCCGGCTCCGAGCCCTCCTGGTGGCCGAGCGAGCGGGCCACCGACTGGCCCATCAGGACGTGGTCCCGTTCGGTGAGCAGGCCGTCGCCGTCGGCGTCGAGGTGATCGAAGCCGTGGTTGATCTTTGCGATGAGCAGGTCGTCCGACAATGTGTCCCCTCGGCTGGCAAGGTATGGGTCCCCTACGTCACATCGCCAGCACGCTAACGCCTTGAGCCGCGCTCGCGCAGCCGAACGAAGCGCGAACGGCGGCGTCGGCCGACCGGGTCACCCTCCCCGGCTCACTCGTCCTGGTGATCGGCCCAGACGTACGCCTCCGGCAGCAGGTCCAGCACCGGCACGGTGCGCAGCTCCTTCCCCCTCGCCACGATGATCCGCAGCTCCGGGAAGTAGTCCAGCAACGCCTGCCGGCAGCGGCCGCACGGCGGGATCACTCCGCGCTCCCGGTCGCCGACCGCCACCACGGTGGTGAGGTCGTACGCCCCCTGCCCGGCCGCCGCGCCGATCAGCACCAGCTCCGCGCAGGGCCCGCCGGTGAAGTGGTAGGCGTTCAGCGCGGTGACGATCCGCCCGTCGGCGTTGCGCCCGGCCGCCGCCACGGTGTGGTTGTCCCCCCGTGCGTACCGTCGGGCCACCTCCAGGGCCGCTTCGACGAGTTCCTCGTCCACGGCCGGACGGTCGTTGGTCGCCATGTTCACCGCACCTCTCCGATCGAACCTGTCAGGGTTCGATCATGAGCCGAGGAGCCGTGCTCGCGCCAACTCTTTACACCGCCCGACCCCATCCGCCCGCTCCGCCCCGGCGCCACACCGTCCCGCCCCGGGAACCCGCCCCGCCCTGGTCGCCCGCCTCAGTGCGCCGCCGCCAGCAGCTCCCTCGTGTACTCGGTGTGCGGCGCCTCGAACAGCCGGTCCCGGTCGGTGGACTCGACCAGCCGGCCCCGGTGCATCACCGCGACCCGGTCGCAGAAGTGCCGCACCACCGCGAGGTCGTGCGAGACGAACAGGAAGGCGACGTCGAGCCGTTCGCGCAGCTCCATCAGCAGGTTGAGCACCTGCGCCTGCACCGAGACGTCCAGCGCCGAGACCGGCTCGTCCGCGATGATCAGGCGCGGCTGCGGGGCCAGCGCCCGGGCGATGCCGATCCGCTGGCGCTGCCCGCCGGAGAACTCGTGCGGATAGCGGTCCAGGTGCCCGGCCGTCAGCCCGACCTGTTCCAGCAACTCCACCGAGCGGTCCCGCCGTTCGGCCGGGTTCGCCGGAGTGTGCAGGCGCAGCGGGGTGTCCAGGGTCTGGGCGATGGTGCGGCGCGGGTTGAGCGAGGCGTAGGGGTCCTGGAAGACCAGCTGGATCTCCCGGCTGAGCCGCTTGCGCAGCTCCCGGTCCGGCCGGGTGGCATCCTGCCCGTCGTACAAGACCCGTCCGCCGGTGGGTCGTTGAAGTCCGGCGAGGACCCGCGAGGTGGTGGACTTGCCGGATCCGGACTCGCCGACCAGTCCGAGCGTCTCGCCGGGCGCGATCCGCAGCCCGACGCCCTCGACCGCCCGGACCGGTTCGGCCCGCAGTCCGGGGAAGCGCCGTCGTCCGGGGAAGTGCACGGAGAGGTCGTCCACCTCGACCAGCCACCGCCCGGGCCGTTCGGCTGCCCGCCCGGGCCGTTCGGCATCCGGTTCGGCGGCCCGTTCGACGGTCCGGGGTCGGAAGGTCCGCGAGGGAGAGGGGTCGTCGACCGTCGGCAGGGCGGTGCCCGGTACGGAGTCCAGTCGCAGCGCCGCGCCCACCAGCGCCCGGGTGTACGGCTCGCGTGGCGCGGCCAGCAGCTCGGCGGTCGGGGCGGACTCGACCTCGACCCCGCCGCGCAGCACCAGCGTGCGGTCCGTCGTCCCGGCGACCACCCCCAGGTCATGGCTGACCAGCAGGACCGCCGTGCCGTGCTCGCGCTGCAACTCGCCGAGCAGGTCGAGGACTTGGCGCTGGACGCGGGAGTCCAGAGCGGTGGTCGGCTCGTCCGCGATGAGCACCCGGGGGTCGTTCATCAGCGCCATCGCGATCATCACCCGCTGGCGCATGCCGCCGGAGAACTGGTGCGGGTAGTCGCGGGTCCGGGCCGACGGGATGCCGACCCGGTCGAGCAGTTCGGCCGCCCGTCGGGCCGCCTCCCCGCGGCCCGCGCCAGGGTGGTGCAGCCGGTACATCTCGGAGAGTTGGGCGCCCACGCCGTGGAAGGGGCTGAGCGAGGTGAGCGCGTCCTGGAAGACCAGCGCGGCCTCACCGCCCCGCACGCCGCGCAGCAGGGACTCCTCGGCGCCGGCCAACTCCCGGCCGCCCAGCCGGATCGAGCCGGTGACGGTGGTGGTGCGCGGGTCGTGCAGGCCGAGGACGGCGAGCCCGACGGTCGACTTCCCGGAGCCCGACTCGCCGACCAGGCCCAGGACTTCACCCGGCGCGAGGTCGAAGGAGAGCTCCCGGACGGCGGTCACCGGCGCCCCGCCGCGCGGGTCGGCGAAGGTGACGGTCAGGTCGCGGACACTCAACACCGGCTCGACGGTGCTTCCGCCGACCCCGAACGCGCTCCCTCCGACCCCGGACGTGCTCTCGCCGGCCCCGGACTTGGTGCCGTCGGCACCCGGAACAGTGGACTTCATCGAATCGCTCCCCTCAGCTCAGCCGGACACGCGGGTCGAGCCAGGCCACCGCGAGGTCGGCCAGCGCGACGAACAGCACCACGAAACAGGCGGCCAGCAGCACCGCGCCGACCACGGCGGGCAGGTCCTGCCCGGCGACGGCCTCCGCGGCGAACCGCCCGACCCCGTTCAGCCCGAACACCGTTTCGGTGATCACGGCCCCGCCGAGCAGTACCCCGGCCTCCAGCCCGATCAGCTGCACCAGCGGCCCGGCGGCGCCGCGCGAGGTGTACTTGAGGTGGGCGCGCAACCGTCCCAGCCCCTTGCCGCGGGCCGTGCGGACGTACTCCTCGTTCATCGTCTCCAACAGCTGGGAGCGCGAAAGGCGTGCGAACACCGCCGAGTTGACGAATCCGAGGACGAACCAGGGGAGCAGCATCCCGCCGGCCCAGGCGGCCAGGTCCTCGGCCGGGGAGGTGTAGGAGGGCAGCGGCAGCAGCCCGGTGGAGTACACCAGCAGCCACTGGGCGACGTAGCCGAGGAAGTAGATCTGCACGCTGGCGCCGACCAGGGTGAACGCGGACAGCAGCCGGTCGGTCCGCCGCCCGTGCCGCAGCGCGGAGACGAATCCGGTGCCGAGGCCGAACACCAGCAGGACGGCGAGCGCCCCGGCGGTCAGCGAGAGGGTGACCGGCAGGTGGTCCGCCAGCGCCTCGCTGACCGGCTGGTGCAGCCGGTAGGAGTAGCCGAGGCAGGGCGCGTCGCAGTGGATGGTCGAGCCGTCCACGTCGCCGATGTCCCGCCCGGCGACGACCCCGGCCAGGTAGTCGGTGTACTGGGTGAGCAGCGGCTGGTCCAGACCCATGCTCTGGCGCACCGCCGCGACCTGTCCGCTGTCGCAGCGCGGGCCGCAGGCGGCGCGGGCCGGGTCGGCCGGCGCGGCGTAGAAGAGGGCGAAGGCGGCGGCGGAGACCGCGACCAGGACCGCGAGGGCCTGGGCGATCCGCCGCAGGACGAAGGAGAGCATGGCCGATCCGGGGTCGACGTGACGGGGAGACGGGGAAGGCGAGGGACGGCGGGGGAAGCGGGGGAAGGGGCCCGCCCGCCGGTGAGCGGCGGACGGCGGAGCGGGCCCCGGCGACTCAGGACTTCAGGCGACTCAGGACTTGAGGTACAGCCAGGCCAGCGAGACGGTCCCGTAGATCGGGTGGATGAAAGCCCCGCCGACGTTGCCGCCGCGCAGCTGGTTGATGGTCGGGTAGGCGTACGGCAGTACCGGCACGTCCTTCATCACCGTCTGCTCCAGCGCGTACAGTTCCTTGGCCTTGGCGCGCGGCTCGCCGATCTGGTTGATCCGGTCGATCTCCTTGTCGACGTCGGGGTTGCGGTAGCGCGCGGAGTTGATGTCGCTGCCGGCCCGGCCGTCGAAGGAGAACGGGATCAGGGTGGACGGGGTCGGCCAGTCGACGGAGCTGGTCTCCTCGAACAGGTCGTACTGGGCGTCGGCGCGGTGCACCTCGTCCAGGTAGGCCTTGGGGTCGATCGGCTTGGGGACGACGGTGATCCCGGCCTTGCCGAAGCCCTCCACCAGCACCTGCGCGACGCGCTGCCCGGTGGGGGTGTTCTCGTACCCGTAGGTCAGGCTGGCGGGCGCCTGCTTGGCCTTGGCGAGTTCGGCCTTGGCGGCCTCCGGGTCGCCCTCGGGCTTGGCCGGGTACAGGTCGTACTTCTGCCAGTCGATCAGCGCGGGCGAGCTGAGCGTGGTGGCCAGCTCGCCGGTCCGGGAGCCGCCCTGGACCTGTCGGGCCTGCTGGCGCGGGTACGCCAGGTGCAGCGCCTTGCGGACCTCGACGTCCGGCACCCGCTCGTTGTTGATCATCAGCTGGGTGACGAAGGCGCCCCGGCGGCCGGAGGCCACCAGTTCCCTGGCCTTGGGGTCGGTCTCGGTGGTCGGGTACAGCTCGGCGGAGAGCGGGTCGGAGGCCGTGGTGGCGTTGGCTCCGCCGTCCCGTCCGGAGAGGATCTCCTGGTTGAGGTTGAGCGCCTCCTTGCCGTACGTGAAGACGAACTTGTCCGGGTACTGGCTGCGGATCGGGTCCGTCTCGGCCTTCCAGGCCGGGTTGCGCTCCAGCACCATGCGGGTGTTCTGGACGTGCTCGGCGATCCGGTACGGTCCGGTCGCGAACGGCAGCCGGTCGTACTCCGTGCCGGTGTCCTTGTCGCGGCGCACCGGCGAGGAGGAGGACTGCGCGGCCATGTACGGGACGTCGGCCTGCGGCTGCGGGAAGTGGAAGACGACGGTGCGCTCGTCCGGCGTCTCGATCGCGTCCAGGTCGCCGGCCTGCGGGCCCGCGTACTTGGCGCGCGCGGCCTCGTAGTCGGCCTCGCCGGTGAGCCACTGCGGCCAGTACGGCGGGCCGACCTCGTAGCCCTTGCCGAAGGTGCGCTCGATGCCGTACTTGATGTCCCGGGAGGTGATCGGCTGCCCGTCCTCCCAGGCGACGCCCTGCTTGAGCCGGTACGTCCAGGTGCGCCCGCCGTCGGCCGGGGTGCCGGTGTCGGTGGCCAGGTCGCCGACCAGCTTGGCCTTGCCGTCCACGACCTGGTACTGGGTCAGCTGGCGGCCCCAGAGCAGCGAGGCGTTGTACGCGGCGCCCGCGTAGACCTTCTGCGGGTCGAGGTGGCGGAACTCGACGCTGTTGTACACGTTCACCGTGCCGCCCGCCCGGGCGCCCGGGACGGCCGGGGCCGGGCCGGCGCTCTCCTGCTCGGTGCCGAGCACGGCCGTCAGCGGGGAGGTCTCCTTGGCGGCGGCGCCGGCGCCCCCGGAGCCGGCGGTGGAGCCCGCACCGGCCGAGCAGGAGGTCGCCAGCAGGGCGGTGGCGATGACGGCGAGGGACGGTCTGGTCCAGCGCATGGCGAATCTCTCCTTGTCCCGGCGGACCGTTACGGCGGATCGCGCCGGGACGGGTTCGGGGTGATGGATGTCGGGGTGACGGATGGGGATGGGAGGCGGGGATGAGGATTCAGCGGGCGGTGCCGGCGCGCGGGTCCAGCGCGTCCCGGACTGCGTCGCCGAGCAGGTTGAAGGCGACGACGAACAGCAGCAGAGCCACCCCGGGGAACACCATGTAGGTGGGGTCGGCCTGGAAGACCTCGGAACCGCGCGAGATCATCCGCCCCCAGTCGGGGACGGGCTCGGTGATGCCGACGCCGAGGAAGGACAGCGCGGCCTCGGAGGCGACGAAGGTCGGCACCGCCATGGTGGCGTGCACCAGCAGCTGCGAGCGCACGTTCGGCAGGAGTTCGTGGACGACGACATGGAACCGGCTCGCGCCCTGGGCCCGCGCGGACTGCACGAAATCCCTTTCCCGGAGCGAGCGGACAGTGGCCCGCAGGGAAAGCGCCAGCGGAATCCAGCCGAACGCGGAGAAAACCAGGATCAGCACCAGGAACTGCATCCATTCCGGTTCCGCGGTGCCCGGATCGACCAGCCGGGACTGGATCACCGGGCTGAGCGCGAGCAGCAGGAGCAGGGTCGGAAAGGCCAGCAGTACATTGGCGAGGAATCCGAACAGCCGGTCCGTGATCCCGCCGAGGTAGCCGACCGCGACGCCGGCCAGCACGCCCAGGGTGGTGGTCACCGCGGCGGCCGCGAACGCGATCAGCAGCGAGGTGCGGATGCCGTACAGCAGTTGGGTGAACACGTCCCGGCCGAGGCCGGGCTCCAGGCCGAACCAGAAGTCGCCGGAGATCCCGCCGTTCGGCAGCATCGGCAGGCCGTTGTCGCTGAGCAGGCCCGGGATGTTCTGACCGTAGTGGTCGACCGGGTTCTTCCCGTACAGGGCGGCGACCAGCGGGGCGCCGAGGGCGAGCAGCAGGAACAGCAGCACCACGGTCAGGGCGGTGGCGCCGACCCGGTCGCGCAGGACGCGGCGGAGCGGGTTCGGCGCGGCGGGCGGGGGCCCGGCGGCGGGAGGGGGCCCGGACGTGGGAGAGGGGCCGGTCGCGGGGACTGGGGCGGTGTCGGCCACTGCCATGAGGCGTAACTCCCGAATTCTTCGCCGCCCCATGGGTGAGGGTGCGCTGGTGTGCATTTCCGGTGCGTCCTCCGGGGGTTTCCCGGCGGCCGTTCGAGTGCCATTGGATCGGATGCTTCCGAGGTTCCGCAAATCATCCTCGCCGGGCCTTCCGGGAATTCCCGTCGAACTGTTTCGGGAAATGTGGCGGCTTCATTTCGCCGAAACACCGGCGTTGCAAAAGAACGGACATAAGTGCACATGTCGGACAGGGTGTCCCGCATTCTGAGACCTCCGCCACAGTCCCTCCGGTATTGGTACGATCCGGATGGGCCGCGACTGGCGCGCAGGGATGGAATCAACCATCGGGAAGCGGCCCCGTGAAACCTCACGCGAAGTTGCCGAGCGCCTGGGCCCCCGTCATCCCCACCAGGAGACCGCCTTGGCCCAGCAGCAGCCCCACACCGCCGCCTCCGTCGCGGCCGACACCGCCTTCCGCAGCGCCCTCGACGTGGTCGCCGGCGTCGAACCGCGGATCGCCGACGCCATCGGCCGGGAACTGGCCGACCAGCGCGCCTCGCTCAAGCTGATCGCCAGCGAGAACTACGCGTCCCCGGCCGTCCTGCTCACCATGGGCAACTGGCTCAGCGACAAGTACGCCGAGGGCACCGTCGGGCGCCGCTTCTACGCGGGCTGCCGCAACGTCGACACCGTCGAGGGCATCGCCGCCGAGCACGCCCGCGAACTGTTCGGCGCCGACCACGCCTACGTCCAGCCGCACTCCGGCATCGACGCCAACCTCACCGCGTTCTGGGCCGTCCTCTCCCAGCGGGTCGAGAGCCCGGCCCTGGAGCGAGCCGCCGTGCGCAACGTCAACGACCTCACCGAGCAGGACTGGGCGCGGCTGCGCCAGGAACTCGGCAACCAGCGCATGCTCGGCATGTCCCTGGACACCGGCGGCCACCTCACCCACGGCTTCCGGCCCAACATCTCGGGCAAGATGTTCGACCAGCGCAGCTACGGAACCGACCCGGCCACCGGCCTGATCGACTACGACGCGCTGCGCGAGACCGCCCGGGAGTTCCGCCCGCTGATCATCGTGGCCGGCTACTCCGCCTACCCGCGGCTGGTGGACTTCCGCAGGATGCGCGAGATCGCGGACGAGGTCGGCGCGACCCTCATGGTCGACATGGCGCACTTCGCCGGCCTGGTGGCGGGCAAGGTGCTGACGGGTGACCACGATCCGGTCCCGCACGCCCACATCGTCACCACCACCACCCACAAGTCCCTGCGCGGCCCGCGCGGCGGCATGGTGCTGTGCCAGTCCGAGCTGGCCGAGCACGTCGACCGAGGCTGCCCGCTGGTGCTCGGCGGCCCGCTCTCGCACGTCATGGCCGCCAAGGCGGTCGCCCTCGCGGAGGCCCGCCGCCCCGAGTTCCAGGCCTACGCCCACGCCGTCGTCGCCAACGCCCAGGCGCTCGCCGAGGGCCTGCTGCGCCGCGGCGGCAAGCTGGTGACCGGCGGCACCGACAACCACCTGGTCCTCGCCGACGTCTCCGGCTACGGCCTGACCGGCCGCCAGGCCGAGGCGGCCCTGCTCGACTCGGGCATCGTCACCAACCGCAACTCCGTCCCGCGGGACCCGAACGGTGCCTGGTACACCTCGGGCGTCCGCCTCGGCACCCCGGCCCTCACCACCCGCGGCCTCGGCGCCGCCGAGATGGACGAGATCGCCGACCTGATCCACACCGTCCTGAGCGCCACCACCCCCACCACCAGCGCCGCCGGCACCCCGTCCAAGGCCTCCTACGCCCTGGACGCCTCCCTCCGCGACGCCACCGCCAAACGCGCCGCCGACCTGCTCGCCCCGTACCCGCTCTACCCGGGCGTCGACCTGGCCTGACGGAGGAAGGCGGAGAACGGCGGCGGACGGCTGACAGCTGACAGCTGACAGATTTCGAAATCTGTCAGCTGTCATCTGTCACCTGTTCGCTGCCGTTCGTCCGTCCGCCGCCGTCAGCCCCGCCTAGTACTGCAGCGACTTGGGCTGGAGGAACTCCTCCAGCCCGTGCCGGCCCAGCTCCCGGCCGAGGCCCGAGCTCTTGTAGCCGCCGAAGGGCGCGAGGGGGTTGAAGCGGCCGCCGTTGAGATCGACCTGGCCGGTGTCGAGGCGGCGGGCGAAGGCGGCGGCGGTCTCGGTGTCGCGGGCCCAGACGCCACCGGCCAGGCCGTACGCCGTGCCGTTGGCGAGTTCGGCGGCGTGGTCCTCGTCCCGGTAGCGGAGGATCGCCAGGACGGGGCCGAAGACCTCCTCCTGGGCGACCGTCATCTCCGGGGTCACGTCGGCGAGCACCGTCGGACGGACGTAGTAGCCGGTGGACAGCCCGTCGACCGGCTCCGAGCCGCCGACGACCAGCCGGGCGCCCTCGGCCAGCGCGCCGTCGATGTAGCCGCGCACCCGGGCCAGCTGCCCGGCGTTGACCAGCGGGCCGATCCGGGTCCGCGGGTCGGTCGGGTCGCCCGGGAGGTACTGGGCGGCGGCCTGCTCGGCCCGGGCGACCGCCTCCTCGTACTGGTCCTCGTGCACCAGCAGCCGGGTCAGCGCGCTGCAGGTCTGGCCCGAGTTGGCGAAGACGTTGGCGACGTTCACCTTGACCGCGCGGGCCAGGTCGGCGCCGGGCAGCACCACGTTGGCCGACTTGCCGCCCAGCTCCAGGGAGACCCGCTTCAGCCCCCGGCCGGCCGTCTCGGCGACCTGCCGGCCGACGGCGGTCGAACCGGTGAACGAGACCACGTCCACCTCCCGGTGCCCGACGAGCGCCGCGCCCGCCACCGCGCCGGTGCCGGTCACCAGGTTGAAGGCGCCGGCCGGGAACCCCGCCTCGTGCACCAGCCGGGCGAACAGCCGGGCCACCAGCGGGGTGTCCTCGGCGGGCTTGAGGACGACCGGGCAGCCGGCCGCCAGCGCCGGGACGACCTTGGAGACGATCTGGTGCAGCGGGTAGTTCCACGGCGTGATCGCCGCGACCACCCCGGCGGGCTCGGCGTGCACCACCGAGTTGCCGATCCGCTCCTCGAAGGGGTGGTCGGCGAGCAGCGTCAGGTAGGAGCTCGCGACGGCGAGCGGCAGCCCGGCGTGCACGGCCCCGGTGAAGCCGACCGGCGAGCCCAGCTCGGCGACGACGGTCTCGGTGATCTCGTTCTGCGCGGCGGCGATCCCGTCCCGCAGCCGGGTCAGCGGCGCCAGCCGCTCCTCGCGGGTGGTCGCGCCCCAGCCGCGGGCCGACCGGCGGGCAGCCGTCACCGCCGCGTCGACATCGGCCGTGCCGCCGGCCGGCACCGTGGCGAGCGCCTGCTCGGTCGCCGGGTTCAGCACGGTGATGGAGCCGGTGTCCCCGGAGGGCCGCCACTCGCCGCCGATGTACTGGTCGCTGTAGTCCGCGTACTGCCGCACCGATCGTCCTCTCGTCCACTCAGCCGCCCTGGCCGGCGGTGCCGGCCGGAGGCCAGTCAATGCGGCACGGGTGGCCGCGCGCAAGAGTCAAGCCGGACCGGCGGACCTGGCGGTTACTTCGGGGCGAACCGCGCGGTGTACTCGTCGAACGGCTCGATGCCGACCTCCGCGCGCCGCTCGTCCAGCCGCTCCGGCTCCTGGCACGGCCATGGCACCGGGCGGCCGTCCACCACCGCGCCGATCTGCGTCCCGTAACGCTGTTCCCGGCCCTCGTTGACCGCCGGCCGGTCCTGGAGGAAGGCCAGGTCGCGGGCGCTCGCCTCGCCCCGGGCGACGGCCCCGGCCATCAGTTCCGCCGCCCGCCGCTGTACGTCGAGCCGGCGGTCCGAATGCTGCGCCACCAGCCAGGCGGCCTTGGCGGCCTCGGGTCCGACGGCGCGCTCGGTCGGCCAGCCGTGCTCCGCCATGATCTCCGCGAGCCGGTCCCCGTGCCGGGCGGTCAGCCGCCGCCAGGCCGCCTGCTCGGCGAGGTCCGGGCTGTGCGCCTGCCGCGTGGCCGCACCGTCCGCGGCCATCATCCCGACCAGTTCCCGAGCCAGTTCCCGAGCCAGTTCCCGAGTCGGCTCCTCGGTGGGTGCGTCCTGCGGCCGTTCCCGCGTCATGCCGATCCGCTCCTCGCGTCCGGGCCCTCCCGCCGAGGACCGCTCGCCACCACGCTAGGCCGCGAGTCCGCGACGAAGATCATCCCCGAAGAGGGTGACCCGGGACGGCCGCCCACGGCAGAATGGACCCACACCGGGAACGCGGCACACCACCCGCCCGTCCCCACGGACGCCGAAGGGCCGGTCGGAGGATTCCGACCGGCCCTTCACCATGGGCCCGGCGATCATGGGCCCGTCCCCGCCTCAGACCCGCGAGGCCTCCGCGGCACCGGCACCGGCCGCCACGTCCTCGGCGCCCGCCATCTCCTTGCGGACCGCGTCCAGCGAGGGGTTGGCCCAGGCGCTGGCGACGCCCCAGCGGTAGAACGCGAGCCCGATCACGGCGACGATCAGCAGGTCCCAGCCCTCCGGCAGGTACCCGTGCCCGCCGAAGTCGCCGCTGCCCGCCCAGGAGACGCCGGCCATCACGAACAGGTACGCGACCATCCAGGCGCCTGCCTTCAGGTGCGGCTTCAGCTCGGCGAACGGCTTGCGCAGCTCGTACCAGGCCCAGATCGGCAGACCGGCGGCCATCAGCAGGATCACCTTGCCGGTGAGCGGCCAGCGGGCCCAGTAGAGGACGAGCGAGCCGAAGACCATCGCGATCGGGGCGATCACCGGCATGGCGCGCAGCCGGACCGGCCGCGGCAGTTCGGGGGCCAGGCGGCGCAGCGCCATCACGGCGACCGGGCCGGTGATGTACGAGATCACGGTGGCGACCGAGACGATCTCGGCCAGCGAGCCCCAGCCGCGGAAGACCGCCAGGAACAGGAAGGCGACCACGAGGTTGAGCACCAGCGCCGGGCGCGGGATGCCGGTCTTGGCGTCGACCCGGCCGAAGACCTTCGGCAGGTGGCCGTTCTCCTGCACGCCGTGGATCATGCGCGAGGTGGTGGCGGCGTAGATCATGCCGGTGCCGGACGGCGAGATGAAGGCGTCCGCGTACAGGGTGATCGCCAGCCAGTTCAGGCCCCAGGCGATGGCCAGGTCGGCCAGCGGCGAGGTGTACGAGAGGTTGCTCCAGCCGTTCGCCAGGTCGCCGCCGGGGATGGCGCCGAGGAAGGCGATCTGGAGCGCGACGTAGATCACCAGGGCGATCAGGATCGAGCCGATGACGGCCTTCGGCAGCGACTTGCCGGGGTTGCGGGCCTCACCGGCCAGGTTGAGGGGGGACTGGAAGCCGTTGAAGGCCCAGACGATGCCGGAGACCGCGACGGCGGTGAACACCGAGCTCCAGCCGTTCGGCGCGAATCCGCCGTGGTCGGTGAAGTGCGCCGAGTCGAAGTGCGCGAAGAACAGCGCGCCGGCGGTCAGCGTCGGCACGACGACCTTGAAGACGGTGATCGCGGTGTTGGTCTTGGCGAACAGCGTGATCGCGAACCAGTTCAGCGCGAAGTAGACGAGCAGCAGCACGCTGGCGAGCGCCACGCCGCTGAGGGTCAGCTCCTTGCCGTCGTACAGCCCCTGTGCCCAGCCGAAGTGCCAGGAGCTCATGTACTGCACGGAGGCGGTGGCCTCGCCGGGGATGACCGAGACGATGGCGATCCAGTTGGCCCAGGCGGCCAGGTAGCCGGCCAGCGACCCGTGCGAGTACTGGCCGTACCGGACCATGCCGCCGGCCTTGGGGAACATCGAGCCCAGCTCGCTGTAGGTGAGCGCGATGGTCAGCGCCACCGCGGCACCGATCACCCAGGCGAGGATCGAGGCGGGTCCGGCGAGCTTGGCGGCCCGCTCGGCACCGAACAACCAGCCGGATCCGATGATCGACCCCAGCCCGACCGCGGTCAGGCTGATGGTGCCGAGCGATCGACGGTAGTTCTGGTGTGATGCCGTCGACGATTCGGGCTCACTCAACGTATCGGTCCTCTCGCTCGTGGTTCATCGGGTGGTGTCGGTGCTTTTACGATTTTGGGTCGTTATTTCGGACAAACGGAGAGCAGCCTATGGTCCGAAAACGGGCGTAAACCTCAGAGGGGGCTCAAATCATCCGATTGTTGCCATCTCGTGTCCGGCTTCCGGGCCGGTGGGGCCGGCGAGGAGACCGGCGCCACACCGGCCGGCGGGGGCGCCGGTCAGGGGGTGGCGGCCGGTGACGGCGATCGGGCCCGGCCCGGAAAAAGGGGCGGCCCGCAAAAAGGAAATTCCCCGTGGGTTCCTTTCGGCTCCCACGGGGAATTCTCTGTGTCCGAGGGGGGACTTGAACCCCCACGCCCGATAAAGGGCACTAGCACCTCAAGCTAGCGCGTCTGCCATTCCGCCACCCGGACCGGGTGTGTGCTTCGGGGTTTTTCTCGCCCCCTCGGCGACAGAGAGAACATTACCAGGGTTCTGGAGTGCTTCTCACCTGCGCTTCCTCGGGGTCACGCGACGGGTGGCTCCGATCCGGGTCCCGAGGGTCCCGAGGGCCTGCGGCGCCCCGAGCATCCCGAGCGCCCCGGGGCCCGGGGCCCCCGGTGTTCCGTCCGCACAGGTTGGTACGGCTGGCGAGCGCGCTCGAATCCCCTCCGAACCGGTGGCGTCCGCGAAGGAACCGGTCGACTCCCGGGCCGCCCACGGTCGGTACCGGCCGGAAGCGGTCGGACACGGGCAACTTGTCGACGGTGGCACGGCCGTCCCGGCGGCTCTCCTAGCCTCTGTGGACCGAGGGCGCCATGCAGCGGATCGCCTGATTCCCGGGTCGCGGACGAAGGGCGGCTGGACGTGGAGCAGATCAGCGGAACGGCGAAGGCCGAGCCGAGACCCGGGGGGCGCGGGAAGGGGCCGGGCGACGCCCCGGCCGGCTCGGGCCCGGCCGAGGGGGTGTGGCGCTTCCCGGTGCCCGCCATCGAGGCCTCGGTGCCGCGCACCCGGCACGCGGTGCGCGACCGGCTGCTGGCCGAGGGCCTGACCGGGGTGCGCTACCAGGAGCTGGTGGACGACCTGCTGCTGATCGTCTCCGAGCTGGTGAGCAACGCGGTGACGCACGCCGCCGAGCTGTCGCCCGAGGTGGTCACCGAGCTGTCGGTGGGCCCGGCCTGGGTGCGGGTGTCCGTCGAGGACGGCGACCCGTACCGGCCGAAGGCGCTGGAGAACGACACCGGGCGCACCGGCGGGCGCGGTCTGCTGCTGGTGAAGAGCGTCACGCTGCAGGCGGGCGGGGTGTGTGACGTCGAACGCAGGGGGGAGGGCGGCAAGGTCATCTGGGCCTCGCTGCCCGTCCCGCCCGGGCCGGCCCACTGACCGGCCCGCGCCGGAGCGGCCGGACCGACGGCCCGGTCGCGCCGGACGAGAGCCCGACCGACCGGGCCCGGAGCCCGGCCACCCCGACCGGACGCCGGCCGGCCCCGACTACCAGTCCCGCCCGGCGATCTCCCGGATGCCCGGCAGCGCGGCCTCGAAGACCGTCTCGAACCAGACCGAGAACGGCCGCTCCGCCCGCAGCTCCCGCAGTTCCTGCGCGGTCACGAAGGCGAAGTCGTCCACCTCCTCGGGGTCCGGCTCGACCGGCGCGGTGACCAGTCCCACGAACAGGTGGTTCCACTCCCGCTCGATCAGCCCGGAGGCCTCGTCCGGCAGGTCGTAGCGGACGGTGCCCGCCTCGCACAGCAGCGCCGGTGCGAGGCCCAGCTCCTCGGCGGTGCGCCGGGCGGCGGCGACGAACGGCGGCTCGTCCGGGTACGGGTGGCCGCAGCAGGTGTTCGACCAGACGCCGGGGGAGTGGTACTTGCCGAGCGCCCGGCGCTGGAGCAGCAGCCGGCCCTGGCGGTCGAACAGGAAGACCGAGAAGGCCCGGTGCAGCCGGCCCGGTTGCTGGTGGGCCCAGAGCTTCTCGCCGGTGCCGATCGTGACGCCCTCGTCGTCGACCAGTTCCAGCAGGATCTCGGCCCCGGAGGGTGCGGATCCCGTGGCCCGGGGGTCGACCGTCACATCGGTCTCCACGTCGAGACCGGTGTCGATCTCGGCGGCGAAGTGCGTCGGGTCGGTCGGCAGACTCTGGGGCATGAGACCTCTTTCGGGAGCGGGAGCAACGGAGCATCGGGCGTCTCCGGCGCACCGGGCGGAGTGCGGCGGACACAGCGGGAGCACCTGCGCCGGCGTCGGACCCAGTCTGCCGTATGGGGGGCACTCGGCAGGGGTCCCACGCACAACCGGGCGGATCACGGCCCAGGGGCGTCGGAAACCGGGCAGAGATGGGTCCGGGAAGTCCTTGAAAGGGTCACGAACTCGCAGAACCGTTCGGCGAACGTTCGGATCCCGTTCGACCGGCCCGGTGCCTCCGGCGGGTGGGCCGCCGTTTGGCACCCGCCCGCGGCCCCGGGCCTCCCGCCCGTCGCCCAGCCGCCCTCCGGCCATCACCGGCTCTCCGCCCGCCGCCCCCAGGGGCCCCGCCCCCGCCCCGCACCGGCCCCGCACCGGCCCCGCCCCCGCCCCGGGCCCGTGGGCGCGTTCGGGCCGGTCACGTCGGTCGCCTACCATCACTTACGACACGGTGCCCGGATCTGTGCCGGCACCGGCGCGCCGCCGCCCGGCCGGTCGAACACCGGCCCGGGTGACCCGGTGGCGCCGCCCCGGCACGGCCCGCGCGCACAGCACGACGGATCAGGAGACCCGCATGATCGGCCTCGTTCTGGCAGCCGGCGCCGGCCGCCGGCTGCGCCCGTACACCGACACCCTGCCCAAGGCACTGGTGCCGGTCGACGGGGAACGGACCGTCCTGGACCTCACCCTGGGCAACTTCGCCGAGGTCGGACTGCGCGAGGCCGCGATCGTCGTCGGCTACCGCAAGGAGGCGGTGTACGACCGCAAGGACGCCCTGGAGAGCAAGTACGGCGTCAAGCTCCACCTGGTCGAGAACGACAAGGCCGAGGAGTGGAACAACGCCTACTCGCTGTGGTGCGCCCGCGACCTGTTCGCCGAGGGCCTGCTGCTCGCCAACGGCGACACCGTCCACCCGGCCTCGGTGCAGCGCACCATGCTGGAGGGCAACCAGCGCCTGGTGGACGGCGGCGCCGCCCCCGGCATCCTGCTCGCCCTCGACACGGTGAAGAAGCTCGCCGACGAGGAGATGAAGGTCGTCGTCGACCCGGCCGCCGGCATGCGTCGCATCACCAAGCTGATGGACCCCTCCGAGGCCAGCGGCGAGTACATCGGCGTGACCGTGATCAACCCGTCCGCCGCCGCCGACCTGACCGACGCGCTGCGCGCCACCTACGAGCGCGACCCCCAGCTGTACTACGAGGACGGCTACCAGGAGATGGTGAACCGCGGGCTGCGGATCGACGTGCAGCCGATCGGCGAGGTCTCCTGGGTCGAGGTCGACAACCACGACGACCTGGCGAAGGCGCGGGAGATCGCGTGCCGGTACTGACCCGACTGGTCCCGTCGCCGCTGTTCGTCGAGATCCGCCCGGGCGCCCTGGAGACGCTCGGCGGCATCCTCGCGGACCAGCGGCTGTCGGCCTCGGGCCGGATCGCGGTGGCGATCAGCAACGGCTCCGGCGCGGCCATGCGCCGCCGCCTGGAGCCGGCCCTGCCCGGAGCCGACTGGTACAACGTGGACGACGGCAGCCTGGACAGCGCGGTGCGGCTGGCCGAGTCGATGCGCGGCGGGCACTACGACGCGATGGTGGGACTCGGCGGTGGCAAGATCATCGACGCCGCCAAGTACGCCGCGGCCCGGGTCGGCCTGCCGCTGGTCGCGGTGGCCACCAACCTGGCCCACGACGGCATCTGCTCGCCGGTCTCCACCCTGGACAACGACGCCGGCCGCGGCTCCTACGGGGTGCCCAGCCCGATCGGCATCGTGGTCGACCTGGACGTGATCCGGCAGGCCCCGCCGCGCTTCGTGGCGGCCGGCGTGGGCGACGTCGTCTCCAACATCTCCGCGTGCGCGGACTGGGAGCTGTCGCACGCGGTGACCGGCGAGCCGGTGGACGGCCTGGCCGTGGCGATGGCCCGCTCGGCGGGCGAGAACCTGCTGCGGCACCCGGGGAGCACCCGGGACCAGGACCTCCTGACGGCGCTCGCGGAGGCCCTGGTACTGTCCGGCATCGCGATGAACATCGCGGGCAGCACCCGGCCCTCGTCGGGCGCCTGCCACGAGATCTCGCATGCCCTGGACGTGCTGTATCCCAAGCGGTCCGCCCAGCACGGCGAACAGGTCGGCCTCGGCGCCGCCTTCGCCAGCTTCCTGCGGGGCGAGCGTGAGCTGACCGGTCAGATCGTGGAGCGCCTGGCGAGCCACGGACTGCCGGTGACCGCCGCTCAGATCGGCTTCACCGAGGCGGAGTTCACCGAAGCGGTGCACTACGCTCCGAACACCCGACCGGGGCGCTTCACCATCCTCGAACACCTCGACCTCTCCCCTTCCGCAATCAGGGACGCGTACGCCGACTATGTCCAAGCCGTCAACAGCTGACCCCTCCACCGCGGGCGCCGGGCGTCCTCCGGTGGACCTGACCCGCCGGCCCTCGATCGAGGAACTGCGGGCGGTGATCCACCCGGAGGGCATGCTCCAGCGCCGCAGCGCCGAGCACTGGGCCGGGCGCCTGTACATGCGGAAGATCTCGCTGCGGATCACCCGCGTGCTCTCCACCGTGACGGCGATCACGCCCAACGGCCTGACGTACCTGATGATGTTCACCGGCGTCCTGGCCGGTGCCGCGCTGGTCGTGCCGGGCATCGCGGGCGCCGTCCTGGGCGCCCTGCTGATCCAGGTCTACCTGCTGCTGGACTGCGTGGACGGCGAGGTGGCCCGCTGGCGCCGGCAGACCTCGCTCACCGGCGTCTACCTGGACCGGGTCGGCCACTACATGTCCGAGGCGGCCCTGCTGACCGGCCTCGGCCTGCGCGCCACCGACCTGCCGCACCGCGAGGGCGGCGGCTCGCACTGGGAGTGGGCCTTCCTCGGCACCCTGGCCGCGCTCGGCGCGATCCTGATCAAGTCCGAGACCGACCTGGTGGACGTGGCCCGGGCCCGCAGCGGTCTGACCGCCGTCGAGGACAGCGCCTCGGTGCCGCGCTCGGCCACCGTCGCCAAGGCCCGCCGGGCGGCCTCCCTGCTGAAGTTCCACCGCCTGGTCGGCGCGGTCGAGGCCTCGTTGTTCATCCTGGCCGCGGGGATCGCCGACACCGTGCACGGCGGGCTCCTGTTCACCCGGCTCGCGGTGGTCGTCCTGGCGGCGATCGCGATGCTCCAGACCGTGCTGCACCTGCTGAGCATCGTCCTGTCGAGCAGGCTGCGATGAGTACGGCGAGGAACGCGGACGACTTCCGCCTCGGCGCCGTGATCATCACGATGGGCAACCGGCCCGCCGAGCTCAACACCCTGATCGAGGCCGTCCGCGCCCAGGAGGGCCCCGCGGTCGAGCTGGCCGTGGTCGGCCAGGGCGCGCCGCTGCCCCCGCTGCCGGCGGGCGTGCGCAGCGTCGAGCTGCCGGAGAACCTCGGCATCCCGGGCGGCCGCAACGTCGGCATCGAGCTGTTCGGCCCGGACGGCGCGGAGGTCGACGCCGTCCTCTTCCTGGACGACGACGGGAACCTGCCGCGCACCGACTCGGCCCGTCTGCTGCGGGAGGCCTTCACCGCCGACCCGGAGCTGGGCATCGTCTCCTTCCGGATCGCCGACCCGCGGACCGGGGCCACCCAGCGCCGGCACGTCCCCCGGCTGCGCGCCAGCGACCCGCTGCGCTCGTCCCGGGTGACCACCTTCCTGGGCGGCGCGAGCGCGGTGCGCTGCAAGGTGTTCGAGCAGGCCGGCCAGCTGCCCGGCGAGTTCTTCTACGCCCACGAGGAGACCGACCTCGCGTGGCGCGCGCTGGACGCCGGCTGGGCCATCGACTACCGGGCGGACGTGGTGCTGCACCACCCCACGACCTCGCCCGCCCGCCACGCGACGTACTTCCACAACGTGGCCCGCAACAGGGTCTGGCTCGCGAGGCGGAACCTTCCGGCCCTGTTGGTGCCTCTCTACCTGGGAACCTGGTTCCTGCTGACCCTGGCCCGCCGCCCCTCCCCGGAGGCGCTGAAGGCCTGGTGGGGCGGATTCCGGGCGGGCTGGCGCGAACCCTGCGGTCCGCGGCGGCCCATGCGGTGGCGTACCGTCTGGCGACTGACCAGGCTGGGCCGACCACCGGTCATCTGATCGCATTTGATCGAATGATCGATCGCTTCGGCCGGTGCCCACACACCGGCCGGCTCCCCCGAGATCCCAGTGGATCCCCATCGGCGCACGACCGGCGGACCCCGCCGACCGGCCGCCCCGACCGATCCCGCGTGAAGGACGAATGTGTCGACAGTGAGTGAACCCGTCAGCCTCTCGGCCCCCAGGGGGGCGGACGCGGGCCTGACCCCCAAGCAGCTTGCGGACAAGTACGGTCTGGCGGTGAGCGGCGCCCGTCCCGGCCTGTTCGCCTACTCCAAGCAGCTCTGGGCCCGGCGCCACTTCATCTGGGCCTTCGCCACCGCCCGCCTGGTGGCCCAGTACACCAACGCCAAGCTCGGCCAGCTGTGGCAGGTGGTGACCCCGCTGCTCAACTGCGCGGTGTTCTACCTGGTCTTCGGCGTGATCCTGTCGAGCAAGCAGGGCTTCCCGGACAACACCTACATCGCCTGGCTCTGCATCGGCGTCTTCGTCTTCCAGTTCACCCAGAACGCGGTGCAGGCCGGCACCCGGGCGATCTCCGACAACCTCGGACTGATCCGGGCGCTGCACTTCCCCCGGGCCAGCCTCCCGATCGCCTTCACCGTGATCCAGCTCCAGCAGCTGCTGATCTCCATGGTGGTCCTGGTCGTCACCGTGCTCGCCGCCGGCATCACCCCGGGCCGGACCTGGCTGCTGATCGTCCCGGCGCTGCTGCTGCAGACGCTCTTCAACACCGGCGTCTCGCTGGTCCTGGCCCGGATCGGCGCCCGGACCAGCGACATCTCCCAGCTGATCCCGTTCGTGATGCGCGCCTGGATGTTCCTGTCCGGTGTGATGTTCAGCATCCAGGACAAGATCACGCACTGGCCGCCCCTCGTCCGGACGCTGATGGAGCTCAACCCGGCGTCGGTCTACATGGACCTGCTCCGGCACGCCTTCGCGCCGGTCATCTACAACCCGCACCAGCCGGTGCACCAGACCCTGCCGCCGCACCAGTGGCTGGCCGGCATCGCCTGGGGCATCGGCATGTTCGTCGTCGGATACGTCTTCTTCTGGAAGGCCGAGGAGGAGTACGGCCGTGGCTGACATCGACCTGAGCGCGAGCGACACCGTCCGGGACGCGGACGTGGCCCGCGAGCCCACCGTCGTCGTCGACGACGTGCACATCGTCTACAAGGTGCACGGCGCCGGCTCCGGCAAGGGCAGCGCCACCTCGGCGCTGAGCCGCATCATCAGCCGCAAGCGCGCCGCCGGCGTGCGCGAGGTCCACGCGGTCAAGGGCATCAGCTTCACCGCGTACAAGGGTGAGGCGGTCGGCCTGATCGGCTCCAACGGCTCCGGCAAGTCGACCATGCTGGCGGCCATCGCGGGCCTGCTGCCCACCGAGAAGGGCGGCATCTACACCAACGGCCAGCCCTCCCTGCTGGGCGTCAACGCCGCCCTGATGAACGAGCTCACCGGCGAGCGCAACGTCATCCTCGGCTGCCTGGCGATGGGCATGACCCCGGCCCAGGTGCGGGCGCGCTACCAGGAGATCGTCGACTTCTCCGGCATCAACGACAAGGGCGACTTCATCTCCCTGCCGATGCGCACCTACTCCTCCGGCATGGGCGCCCGGCTGCGATTCTCGATCGCGGCCGCCAAGACCCACGACGTGCTGCTGATCGACGAGGCCCTCGCCACCGGCGACCAGGCCTTCCAGCAGCGCAGCAAGCGGCGGATCGACGAGCTGCGCAAGTCCGCCGGTACGGTCTTCCTGGTCAGCCACGACAACAACTCGATCCGCGAGGTCTGCGAGCGGACGATCT
The DNA here is from genome assembly GCF_042789895.1 of Kitasatospora sp. NPDC056783. NCBI lineage: Bacteria > Bacillati > Actinomycetota > Actinomycetes > Kitasatosporales > Streptomycetaceae > Kitasatospora > Kitasatospora sp. NPDC056783. The sequence continues at coordinate 8,873 of NZ_JBHUAF010000024.1, read as the reverse complement.
GGATCGAGGCCGGCGAGCTGGTCATGGACGGTCCCACCGACGAGGTCGTCCGCCGCTACGAGCGCGGCGAGCGTCCGTAGGCGTCCCGTCCCACCAGGGCCGGTCCCGGATCCTCCGGGACCGGCCCCGCGCGTTGCCGCGGCCCCGTCGCTCAAGGCCTGGTAGGGCCCTCTTCTCACCCGGCGCCCGGGCGTGAAAGCCTGGTGTCCGCGGGGGCGGTGGGCCGTGCGTGACGCCCGCGCTCGGACGCGTGTCCGAGTCCGGCCGGTCCTGCCAAGCGGTGTAGAACGGGGGAGTGACAGCAGTGTCGGCTTCGGCCCAGCCCAGAGATACGCCGGTGAACGGTTCCGCAGGACAGACCCTGGAGAAGGCGGGCGCGGAGAACTTCCCCGTCGCCCCGTTCTTCCTGCCCGCGGCCTGGCGCGGCGACCTGATGGCGGTGTACGGCTTCGCCCGCCTGGTCGACGACGCCGGCGACGGCGACCTGGCCGACCCGGCCGCCACCGCCCGCCTGCTCGGGCTCGGCCGGACGCCCCCGGTCACCCCTTCGGCCCAGTCCGGCCCTCCGACCGCCGAGGAGACCGCCTTCCGGCTCGCCCTGCTCGACGGGCTGGAGCGGGACCTCGACCGGGTCTTCGAGACCGCGCTGCGCACCGCCGGCGGCTCCGCGGCCGGGACCGACCGCCCCCGCCACCCGCTGATGAGCGCGCTCGTCCCGCTGGTCGACCGCCACGGCCTGACCCCCGAGCCGTTCCGCCGTCTGATCGAGGCCAACCGGGTGGACCAGACCACCGCCCGCTACGCGACCTACGACGACCTGATCGGCTACTGCACCCTCTCCGCCGACCCGGTCGGCCGCCTGGTGCTGTCCATCGCCGGAGTCTCCACCCCCGAGCGGATCGCGCTCTCCGACGCCGTCTGCAGCGCCCTCCAGGTGGTCGAACACCTCCAGGACGTGGCCGAGGACCTGGCCTGCGGCCGGATCTACCTGCCCACCGAGGACCTCGAACGCTTCGGCGTCACCGAGGACGACCTCGCCGCACCGTCCGCGAACGGCGCGGTGCGCGAGCTGATCGCCTTCGAGGTCGAGCGTGCCCGCACCCTGCTGGACCGCGGCGCACCATTGGTGGGTACGGTTCGGGGGAGGCTTCGACTGCTCCTGGCGGGATTCACCGCAGGCGGCTACGCGGCCCTGGCGGCCGTCGAGGACGCCGGGTACGACGTGCTCGCACGGCAGGCGAAGCCGGACAAGCGCCGCCTCGCAGCGAAGGCGGCGTCCATCTTCGCGAAGGGAAGGTGAACGCCCGAGTGGCGGCATCACCACTGGCGTCGGCCCAGGTCATGGCAGCGTACCGGTACTGCGAGGCAGTCACCGGGCTGCAGGCACGCAACTTCAGCTACGGCATCCGGTTGCTGCCCGAGCCCAAGCGGCTGGCCATGTCGGCCCTGTACGCGCTGGCCCGCCGGGTGGACGATATCGGCGACGGCGACCTTCCGGACGACCGCAAGGCCGAGGCGCTGCTGCGCACCCGGGAACTGGTGGACGAGGTCCGCTCCGGGACGGTCGCCGAGGACGACACCGATCCGATCAAGGTCGCCCTGGCCGACGCGGCCCGGCGCTTCCCGATCCCGCTCGGCGGCTTCGACGAGCTGATCGACGGCGTCGAGATGGACCTCAAGGGCGCCGAGTACCAGACCTACGAGGAGCTGAAGGTCTACTGCCGGTGCGTCGCCGGCGCGATCGGCCGGCTCTCACTGGGCGTCTACGGCTGCGACGACCCCGAGCGCGGGGCGCGGTACGCGGACACCCTCGGCCTGGCGCTGCAGCTCACCAACATCCTGCGCGACCTGCGCGAGGACGCCCTGAACGGCCGTACCTACCTGCCCGGCGAGGATCTGGTCCGGTTCGGCTGCGAGCAGGGCTTCGCGCTGCCCAAGCCGCCGCTCGGCGCGGACTTCACCGGACTGGTGGCCTTCGAGGCCGCCCGTGCCCAGGCGGCCTTCGAGGAGGGCCTGCGGCTGCTGCCGATGCTCGACCGCCGCAGCCGCGCCTGCACCGCCGCGATGGCCGGGATCTACCACCGGCTGCTGGGCCGGATCGCCGCCGATCCGGAGTCGGTGCTGCGCGGCCGGGTCTCGCTGCCGGGCTGGGAGAAGGCGTACGTCGCGCTTTCCGGGCTCGCCGGGGGGCGTTCTTGATTCTCGCGACAGTTCTGTCACGCTGTGTCAGCGTCGAATCACGCGCGGGCGGTCCCGTGCCGACCGGGCGGGGGCCGGCCACCGCGACCGCCCGTGAGTGGTCCACCGAGTGCGAGGGGGATGGCCGATGACCGGGCGAGCCGGTGCCGCGCGCCCGGCCGCGGTCGTGGTCGGCGGCGGACTGGCCGGCATCACCGCCGCGCTGCGCCTCGCCGAGGCGGGCCACCGGGTCACCCTCGCGGAGGGCCGGCCCCGGCTCGGCGGCCTGGCCTTCTCCTTCCGGCGCGGCGAGCTGACCGTCGACAACGGCCAGCACGTCTACCTGCGCTGCTGCACCGCCTACCGCGGCCTGCTGGACCGCCTCGGAGCCACCCGGCTGTCCCACCTCCAGGACCGCCTCGACATCCCGGTGCTCTCCGTCACCGGCCCCGAGGCCGCGCCGACCCGCACCCTCGGACGGCTGCGCCGGGCCGGCCTGCCCGTGCCCCTGCACCTGGCCGGCAGCCTGGCCCGCTACCCGCACCTGAGCCCGGCCGACCGCGCCCGGGTGGTGCGCGGCGCCCTGGCCCTGCGGGCCCTGGACCTCGCCGACCCGGCGCTGGACCGGATCTCCTTCGGCGACTGGCTGCGCCGCAACGGGCAGAACGCCGCCACCCGGGCGGCGCTGTGGGACCTGGTCGGCGTCGCGACCCTGAACGCCCGGGCCGACCAGGTGTCGCTGGCGCTCGCCGGGATGGTCCTCAAGACCGGCCTGCTCTCCGACCCGGGCGCCTCGGACATCGGCGTCGCCGCCGTCCCGCTCGGCGCGATCCACCACGACCGGGCGCTCGCCGAGCTGGAGCGGGCCGGCGTCAGGGTGCTGCTGCGGGCCAAGGCCGCCGAGCTGAAGCCGGCCGAGCCGCAGCACGCCGTCCGGCTGGAGGGCGGGGAACTGCTCACCGCCGACACCGTCGTGCTGGCCGGCGCCCAGGACAGCGCGGCCGCGCTGCTGCCCCCGAACGCGATCCCCGGGCAGGAGCGGCTGGCCGGCTTCGGCACCGCGCCGATCCTCAACGTGCACGTGATCTACGACCGCGAGGTGCTGCGCCGGCCGTTCTTCGCCGCGCTCGGCTCCCCGGTCCAGTGGGTCTTCGACCGCACCGCGCACTCCGGCCTGGCCGCCACCGCGCTGGGCCGGGCCCACCCGGGCGCCCAGTACCTGGCGCTGTCGCAGTCCGCCGCGCAGGACGAGATCGACCTGCCGGTCGCCGAGCTGCGCGACCGCTACCTGCCCGAGCTGGGCCGGCTGCTGCCGGCCGCGGCCCGGGCCGAGGTGCTGGACTTCTTCGTCACCCGGGAGCGCGCCGCGACCTTCGACCCGGCTCCGGGCAACGGGGCACTGCGTCCCTCGGCCCGCACCGACGTCCCCGGCCTGCTGCTGGCCGGTTCGTGGACGGCCACCGGCTGGCCCGCGACCATGGAGGGGGCCGTGCGCAGCGGCCACGCGGCGGCCGACGCCGTGCTCGCCGCGGCCGGCGCCCGGGCGCCGGTGGACCGCGGCGACGGGAGGTGGCCCAGGTGACGGCGGGCCCCGCCGTCGGAGAGCCCGCCAGAGCCGACGGGCGTACCGTCGCAACCACCGGGAGCGGCCCGACCGGTCGCACCGGCACCATTGGCACAGGCACACGATCCGGCACCAGCCGCACCGACAGCACCCGGCCGCCCCGCGCGGTCCGGCACCACGAGGGAGAGGGAACGCACGTGGAGTCACGCACCGGCTTCGCCGTCGGAGGCACGGCGCACGCCGAACCGGTCTCGGTGCCGGAGCTGCTCGCCCGTAGCCGGACGCTCTGCACCCCGCCGCTACGGGCCACCGTCGCCCGTCTGGCCGCACCCATGGACACCGTCGCCGCCTACCACTTCGGCTGGATCGACCGGGACGGCACCCCGGTGACGGGTGACGGCGGCAAGGCCGTGCGCCCGGCGCTGGCGCTGCTGTCGGCCCGGGCGGCCGGGGCGGCGGAGGACGTGGGAGTGCCCGGCGGGGTCGCGGTCGAACTGGTGCACAACTTCTCCCTCCTCCATGATGATCTGATGGACGGTGACGAGACCCGGCGGCACCGGGCCACCGCCTGGACGGTCTTCGGGCCGGCCCAGGCGATCCTGGTCGGCGACGCCCTGGCGACGCTCGGCACGGAGGTGCTGCTCGACACCGCGGTGACCGGCGGCACCAGCGCCACCGACGCCGCGCGGGCCGTGCGACTTCTCACCACGGCGACCCGCCGGCTGATCGACGGCCAGGCCATGGACGTCGCCTTCGAGCAGCGCGACAGCGTCACGGTCGCCGAGTGCCTGGAGATGGAGGGCGGCAAGACGGCGGCGCTGCTGGCCGCCGCCTCGGCGATCGGTGCCGTCCTGGCCGGCGCCGACGACAAGGTCTCCGACGCGCTCCAGCGCTACGGTCACCACCTGGGCCTGGCCTTCCAGGCGGTGGACGACCTGCTCGGCATCTGGGGCGCCACCGAGGTCACCGGCAAGCCGCACTGGGGGGACCTGCGCCAGCGCAAGAAGTCCCTGCCGGTGGCCGCCGCACTGGCCGAGGGCGGAGCCGCCTCCCGCCGGCTCGCCGAGGAACTGGCCGACCCGAAGGGACGCGGCGAGGAGAGCGAGCCCGAGCTCGCCGCCCGGGCCGCGCTGATCGAGGAGGCCGGCGGCCGGGCCTGGACCCAGGAGGAGGCCCGCCGCCAGCACACGACTGCCCTCGCCGCCCTGGACGAGGTGCCCATGAGCGACGAAGTGCGCGAACACTTCGTCGCACTCGCCGAATTCGTGGTGGTACGAGAGAGGTGACGTTACGTTGACAGCAACCGCGGACGGCCGGCTCGACCCTGAGTACGATTCCGAGCCGGTCGCGGTGGGCGACCGCCCCCCGACCCTGCTGGGACCGGGTCGGCGGCAGCCCGAGGACACCGACCGGCTCCGGCGGGCCGGTGAGGCGGTCCCGAGGCCCGCCGACGCGCGGGAGGCCCTGGCCCGCGCCACCACCCACCTGCTCTCGCTGCAGTCCTCCGAGGGCTGGTGGAAGGGCGACCTGGAGACCAACGTCACCATGGACGCCGAGGACTTACTGCTCCGCCAGTTCCTGGGGATCCGCACCGAGGAGCAGACCCGCGCCACCGCCGAGTGGATCCGCTCGCAGCAGCGCGAGGACGGCACCTGGTCCACCTTCCACGGCGGGCCGCCGGAGCTGTCCACCACCGTGGAGGCGTACGTCGCCCTCAAACTGGCCGGCGACGACCCGGGCGCCCCGCACATGCTGGCCGCCGCGCGCTACGTCCGCTCCGCCGGGGGCATCGCGGCCGCCCGGGTGTTCACCAGGATCTGGCTCGCGCTGTTCGGCTGGTGGCCCTGGGAACGACTGCCCGAGATGCCGCCCGAGATCATCTTCCTGCCCAAGTGGCTGCCGCTGAACATCTACGCGTTCGGCTGCTGGGCCCGCCAGACCATCGTCCCGCTGACCGTCGTCTCGGCGCACCGCCCGGTCCGTCCGGCCCCCTTCGCGCTCACCGAGCTGCACACCGACCCGGACGACCCGTACCCGCACCGTCCGCTCGCCCGCGCCGCCTCCTGGGACGGCCTCTTCGAACGCCTCGACAAGGTGCTGCACGCCTACCACCGCCGGGCCGTGGGCCCGCTGCGCCGGCTGGCCCTGTCGCAGGCCTGCCGCTGGATCGTCGAACGGCAGGAGGCCGACGGCTGCTGGGGCGGCATCCAGCCCCCCGCCGTCTACTCGCTGATCGCCCTGCACCTGGAGGGCTACGAGCTGGACCACCCGGTGATGAAGGCCGGGCTCGCCTCCTTCGACCGCTTCACCGTGCACACCGAGGACGGCATGCGCTGGCTGGAGGCCTGCCAGTCCCCGGTCTGGGACACCTGCCTGGCCACCATCGCGCTGGCCGACGCCGGGGTGCCGGCCGACCACCCGGCGCTGGTCTCCGCGGTCGACTGGATGCTCGGCGAGGAGATCCGCAAGGGCGGCGACTGGTCCGTCCAGCGGCCGGGGCTCGCCCCCGGCGGCTGGGCCTTCGAGTTCGAGAACGACACCTACCCCGACATCGACGACACCGCCGAGGTGGTGCTCGCGCTGCGCAGGGTGGCCCACCCCGAGCCGGCCAAGGTCGACGAGGCGGTGGACCGGGGCGTGCGGTGGAACCTCGGCATGCAGTCCAAGAACGGCGCCTGGGGCGCCTTCGACGTCGACAACACCAGCACGCTGCCCAACAAGCTGCCGTTCTGCGACTTCGGCGAGGTGGTCGACCCGCCGTCCGCCGACGTCACCGCCCACGTGGTGGAGATGCTCGCCGAGACCGGACGCTCCCGCGACCCCCGGACCCGGCGCGGCGTCGAATGGCTGCTGCGCGACCAGGAGGCCGACGGCTCCTGGTTCGGCCGCTGGGGCACCAACTACATCTACGGCACCGGCTCGGTGCTGCCCGCCCTGGTGGCGGCCGGCGTCCCGGACGAGCACCCGGCGATCCGCCGGGCGGTGCGCTGGCTGGAGGACCGGCAGAACACCGACGGAGGCTGGGGCGAGGACATGCGCTCCTACGAGGACCCGGCGCGCTGGGCCGGGCGCGGCGACTCCACCGCCTCGCAGACCGCGTGGGCGCTGATGGCGCTGCTCGCGGCCGGCGAGGGGCCGCAGGGCCGGGCGAACCCGGCGGTAGAACGCGGGGTGGAGTGGCTGGTGCGCACCCAGCTGCCGGAGGGCACCTGGGACGAGCCGCAGTTCACCGGCACCGGCTTCCCGTGGGACTTCTCCATCAACTACCACCTGTACCGGCTGGTCTTCCCGGTCACCGCGCTCGGCCGCTACCTCCACGGCGCCCCCGGCACGAGCCGGACCGACGGGGCTCCGGCGATCGGGGCGGCTCGGTGACCACCCGCCCGCTCCTGGTGTTCTGCGCCCTGGGCCCCGAGGTCTGGGCGCTGCGCGGCGGCGACTGGCGCGGCACGGCCGGCGGGTCCCCGGTGCTGGTACGCACCGGGGTCGGCCGGCGGCGTGCCGGGCTCGCCGTGCGACGGCTGCTCGGCTCCGCCCCCGGCGGCTACGGCGCCGTGGTGGTGGCGGGCTTCGGCGCCGCGGTCGGTCCCGGCGTCCTGCCCGGCGACGTGGTCGTCGCCGACGGTGTGCGCGACTCGGAGGGCCAGCTGTACCCGCTCGACTCCGGGGCGGAGCTCACCGCGGCGCTGAAGGAGCGCGGCCTGACCGTGCACACCGGAGTGCACCACACCGCCGACCACGTGGTGCGCGGCATCGAACGGCGGGCGCTGCACCTCCAGGGCGCGCTCGCCGTCGACATGGAGGCCGCCGCCGTGCTGGCCGCGCTGCGCGAGGTGCGGCCCGTCCTGCCGGCGGCCGTCCTGCGGGTGGTGGTGGACACCCCCGAGCACGAGCTGCTGCGGTTCGGCACCCTCCCGGCCGGGGTGCGCGCCTGGCGGACCCTGCGGGCGACGGTACCCGCCCTGGTCGACTGGTACCGGCAGGAGCGCGCGCCCGGCTCCGCAGACCTGAACCACCCCACATCCTCGACGCTCCCCCAGGAGGCGAGCTAATCCATGGCCATGCCGTTGCGCCAGACCATGCGGGTCGGCACCTACCTCATGCAGCAGAAGCTGCTCAAGCGGCGGGACAAGTTCCCGCTGATCGTGGAGCTGGAGCCGCTGTTCGCCTGCAACCTCGCGTGCGAGGGCTGCGGCAAGATCCAGCACCCGGCGGGCGTCCTGAAGCAGCGGATGCCCGTCGCCCAGGCGGTCGGCGCGGTCCTGGAGTCCGGCGCCCCGATGGTCTCGATCGCCGGCGGCGAACCGCTGATGCACCCGCAGATCGACGAGATCGTCCGACAGCTGGTCGCCCGCCGCAAGTACGTGTTCCTCTGCACCAACGCGCTGCTGATGCGCAAGAAGATGGACAAGTTCAAGCCCTCGCCGTACTTCACCTTCGCGGTGCACATCGACGGGATGCGCGAGCGGCACGACGAGTCGGTGGCCAAGGAGGGCACCTTCGACGAGGCGGTGGCCGCGATCAAGGAGGCCAAGCGGCGCGGCTTCCGGGTCACCACCAACAGCACCTTCTTCAACACCGACACCCCGCAGACCGTCGTCGAGGTGCTGGACTTCCTCAACGACGAGCTCAAGGTCGACGAGATGATGATCTCGCCCGCCTACGCCTACGAGAAGGCCCCCGACCAGGAGCACTTCCTCGGCGTCGAGCAGACCCGGGAGCTCTTCCGCAAGGCCTTCTCCGGCGGCAACCGCAGCCGCTGGCGGCTCAACCACAGCCCGCTCTTCCTGGACTTCCTGGAGGGCAAGGCCGACTTCGAGTGCACCCCCTGGGGCATCCCCAACTACTCGCTGTTCGGCTGGCAGCGGCCCTGCTACCTGATGGCCGACGGATACGTGCCCACCTACCGCGAGCTGGTCGAGAAGACCGACTGGAGCAAGTACGGGCGCGGCAAGGACCCGCGCTGCGCCAACTGCATGGCCCACTGCGGCTACGAGCCGACCGCCGTCCTCGCGACGATGGGCTCGCTCCAGCAGTCGCTGCGCGCCATCACCGAGACCGTCAGCGGCAACCGGAGCCACTGAGCGGGGAGCCGACCCCCGCCGGCACCGGCCGGCACCCCGGCCCGGGC
>NZ_JBHUAF010000023.1:0-43543 GCF_042789895.1 Kitasatospora sp. NPDC056783 | reverse complement strand
CCTGGCGTGGTTCCCCCGTGAGCTTTTGAAAAACAAACACCCCCGCATCCTACCCCCCCCCCCTGCCCCGGTCGCGGGATTGCGGCCTGGCCCACTCCCCGCTCCCGGTCACTGCTGCCAGGGCAGCCGCGGCCCCGTGCGGGCCGGGGTCCCGGCGAGCGCGGCCAGGGCCAGCCGGACGCCCTCGGACAGCTGCGGGTCCTCGCCGGCCGCCCAGTGGTGCGGGGCGTACGGCACCTCGACGTCCGGGTCGACGCCGTGGTTCTCCAGGCCCCAGCCGTAGTTCTCCACCCAGAACGCGTACTTGGGCTGGGTGACCAGGGTGCCGTCGACCAGCCGGTAGCGGCTGTCGATGCCGATCACCCCGCCCCAGGTGCGGGTGCCGACCACCGGACCGATGCCGAGCGCCTGGACGGCGGCGTTGACCACGTCGCCGTCCGAGCCGGAGAACTCGTCGGCGAGCGCGACCACCGGCCCGCGCGGGGCGTCCTCCGGGTAGGGCACCGGGTGGTCGGTGTCCCGGGCGACGTTCCAGCCGACGATCCGGCGGGCCAGCTTCTCGATCACCAGCTCCGAGGTGTGGCCGCCCCGGTTGCCCCGGATGTCGACGACCAGCCCCTCCCGGGCCATCTCGGTGCTCAGGTCCCGGTGCAGCTGGGCCCAGCCGGCCGTCTGCATGTCGGGCACGTGCAGGTAGCCCAGCCGCCCGCCGGACAGCTCGCGCACCGCTGCCCGCCGCCCGGCCACCCAGTCGTGGTAGCGCAGCGGCTCCTCGTCGGCGAGCGGGACGACCACCGGGTGACGGCGGTCGGTGCCGTCCTTCCCGGCCACGGTCAGCTCGACCGGCTGCCCGGCGGTGCCGGCCAGCAGCGGGGCCGGGCCGGTGACCGGGTCCACCGGGCGGCCGTTGACGGCGAGCAGCGCGTCGCCCGGGCGGATCGCGGCGCCGGGCGCGGCCAGCGGCGAGCGGGCCCTGGGGTCGGAGGACTCCCCGGGCAGGATGCGGGCGATCCGCCACTGCCCGCCGTCCCGGATCAGGTCGGCGCCGAGCAGGCCCTGGCGCCGGGCGGGCTCGGTGTACCGGCCGTACGGCAGCACGTAGGCGTGCGAGGTGCCGAGCTCGCCGTGCACCTCCCAGAGCAGGTCGACCAGTTCGTCGTGCGAGCCGACCCGCTCGACCAGCGGGCGGTAGCGCTCCAGCACCCCGTCCCAGTCGACGCCGGAGAGGTCGGGGCGCCAGAAGTTGTCCCGCATCAGCCGGCCGTTCTCGGCGTACATCTGCCGCCACTCGGCGGCCGGGTCGACGGTCACCCGCAGCCGGGCGAGGTCGACGGTGGTCTCCTCGTCGTCGCCGCCCTTGTGGTCGGCCGGGACGACCCGCAGCTCGCCCTCGTCCAGCACCGCCACCCGGGTGCCGTCCCCGCTGACCGCGAAGTCGTCCAGGCCGTGCACCAGTTGCTCGACCCGGCGCTTCCTCAGGTCGAACCGCTCCAGCACCGGTCGGGGCCGGTCGTCGTCCAACGAGGCCGCCTCGTCGCCGAGCTCGCCCAGCAGCGGGGCCCTGGTCCAGAGCACGCCGTCCTTGGCGGCGGCCAGCTCCTCGAAGCGCCCGCCCTCGACCGGGAAGGGGACGATCCGGTCCGCGATGCCGTCCAGGTCGACCCGGGTGACCGACGTGGCGTCGGCCGACTCCTCGCCGTCCGCCTTCCGGGCCTTCGGCTCGTCCTCCTCCCCGCCGAGCGGTCGCCCGGCCCGCTGCGGCCCGAACGGGGAGGGCGTGTCGGCGGCCAGGGTGACCAGGTAGGGGCGGCAGCCGTTCGGGAAGGCCAGGTCGAAGACGTGGGCGTCGTACACCGGGTCGAAGTTGCGCACCGACAGGAAGGCCAGGTAGCGGCCGTCCGCGGTGAAGGACGGCGAGGTGTCCACGAAGCGCGGCTGGGTGACCTCGCCGACCGTCCGGGTGGCCAGGTTGGCCAGCACGATCTGGCGCAGCGAGGACGGCCCCATCCCGCGCACCGGACGCGACCAGGCCAGCCAGGCCGAGTCCGGGCTGAAGGCCGGCCCGGAGACCTCGCCGTCGGCGCTGCGGTCCAGCTCGTGCACGGCGCCGTCGGCGAGCGTGACCAGCAGCACCCGGCCGTCGTGCGCGCCGATCGCGGCCTGCTTGCCGTCCGGGGAGACCACCAGCGCGTTGACCCGGCCGAGCTGCCCGGCGGCCAGCCGGCGGCGCTCGGCGCCGTGCGGGTCGGGGGCGAACTCCAAGGCGTCCTCGCCCTCGGCGTCGGACACCCAGAGCACCCCCTGGCCGCCGTCCTCGCCCGGCACCACCCGCACCAGGCGCCCGCGCACGCCCGGGGTCTCGTCCAGCACCCGGGCCGGGCCCTCGCGGTGGGTCAGCCAGTGCACGCCGCCGCGCACCACCACGGCGCTGCCCCGGCCGGTACGGTCGGGGGCGACCGAGTCCAGCCAGTGCGCGGCGGGCACCGGTCGGGGGCGGCGCCCGGCCCGCGGACCGGTCAGCCGGACGTCCAGCCGGCGCGGCTCGGCGCCCGCCAGGTCGTCCAGCAGCCAGAGGTCACCGGCCCGGTGGAAGACCACCCGGGTGCCGTCGGTGGCGGCGCCGCGGGCGTAGAAGCCGTCCGGGTCCGAGGTGTGGCGGCGCAGGTCGGTGCCGTCCGGGAGGCTGGACCACAACTCGCCGACGCCCTCGTGGTCGGACAGGAAGGCGATCCGGCCGGCCCGCCCGTCCTCCCCGGCCAGCCACATCGGCGAGTCCAGCTGCCCGTCCAACTCCGCGTGCACGCGGGCGAATTCGTCCCGGCCGAGCCACAGCTTGCCGGCCCGGCCGCCGCGGTAGCGCTTCCACCAGGCCGGGTCGCGGCCGTTGACGCTGCCCAGCAGTACCCGGTCCCCACCCGGCTCGAAGGCGATCCCGCCGACCGGCCCGTACGGCAGCCGCCGCGGTTCGCCGCCGTCCAGCGGCACGGCGTGCGCCCAGGTGCGGCGCGCGCTGGCCTCACCGGCGGCGGTGACCGCGATCGGACGGCCGTCGGCGGTCCAGCCGAGCACCCGGGTCTGGTGACTGCCCCAGTGGGTGAGCCGGCGCGACGGGCCGCCGTCCACCGGCACCACGTGCACCTCGGGGGCGCCGTCCCGGCTGGAGGTGAAGGCCAGGTGCCGGCCGTCCGGGGAGAACCGCGGGTGGTGGACCGGCAGGTGGTCGGCCGTCAGCCGCCAGGCCCGGCCGCCGTCCAGCGGGGCGAGCCAGAGGTCGTCCTCGGCGACGAAGGCGACCAGGTCGCCGTGCAGGTGGGGATGGCGCGGGTAGGCGCCCGCCGAGCCGGTCAGGGAGGTGCTCAGGGAGTCCGTCACCCGGTCAGCCTAGGCAGGTGCGCGTACGATCCGCTCCGATTTTCGCAGACTCCCGGCGCCGCCCGCGGACGGCCGTGACGACTGGTGCGGGCGGTGCCGCCGAGCCGTCACGACCAGCGGCCGGTGCGCCCCAGCAGCAGCGCGCCGGCGGCCACCCCGGCGGTCGAGGTGCGCAGCACCGAAGGGCCCAGCCGGTACGGCCTGGCGCCCGCCTCGGCGAAGGCCGCCAACTCCTCCGGGGAGACACCGCCCTCCGGACCGACCACCAGCACGATGTCCCCGGACCCGGGCAGCGCGGCGTGCGCCAGCGGCTCGGCGCCCTCCTCGTGCAGCACGGCGGCGAACGCGGCCTGTGCCAGGAGGGGCGCCAGCTGCCGGGTGGTCATCGGCTCGCGGACCTCGGGGAAGCGCACCCGGCGCGACTGCTTGCCCGCCTCCCGGGCGGTGGCCCGCCACTTGGCGAGCGCCTTGGCGCCGCGCTCGCCCTTCCACTGGGTGATGCAGCGCGAGGCGGCCCACGGGACGACCACGTCCACGCCGACCTCGGTCATGGTCTCCACGGCCAGTTCGCCGCGGTCGCCCTTGGGCAGCGCCTGGACGACGACGATCCGCGGCGCGGGCCGCGGCTCCCGGCGCACGGCGGTGACCGTCACGTCGATCGCGTCCTTGCCGAGCACCTCGGCGACCGTGCCGTCCACGCCCAGCCCCAGCCCGTCGGCCAGGGTCACCGCCTCGCCCGGCTCCAGCCGCTTCACCGCGGCCGCGTGCCGCCCCTCGGGGCCGTCCAGGCGCACCACGGCCCCGGGCTCGGCGGTGGCGATCCGCTCGGTCTCGACGACGAAGACGGGCGCGGTCATGACGGGTACCTCCAGGAATGGGACGAAAACGCGGAGGAGGTGCCGGGGTCCGGACCCCGGCACCTCCTCACGGACGGCTACCGGCCGTTGAAGGCGTCCTTCAGACGCGAGAACAGGCCCTGCTGGCCCGGCGCGAACTGGCCGGACGGCCGCTCCTCGCCGCGCAGCACCGCGAGGCGGCGCAGCAACTCCTCCTGCTCGGGGTCGAGCTTGCTGGGCGTCTTCACCTCGACGTGCACTATCAGGTCGCCCCGGCCGCCGCCGCGCAGGTGGGTGATGCCCCGGCCGTGCAGCGGGATCGACTGGCCGGACTGGGTGCCGGGCCGGATGTCGACCTCCTCCAGGCCGTCCAGGGTCTGCAGCGGCACCTGGGTGCCGAGCGCGGCCGCCGTCATCGGGATGGTGACGGTGCAGTGCAGGTCGTCCCCGCGCCGCTGGAAGATGGCGTGGCTGGTCTCGGCGATCTCGACGTACAGGTCGCCGGCCGGACCGCCGCCGGGGCCGACCTCGCCCTCGCCGGCCAGCTGGATCCGGGTGCCGTTGTCGACACCGGCCGGGATCTTGACCGTCAGCGTGCGGCGGGCGCGCACCCGGCCGTCGCCGGCGCACTCCGGGCACGGCGTCGGCACCACCGTGCCGAAGCCCTGGCACTGCGGGCAGGGGCGGGAGGTCATGACCTGGCCCAGGAAGGACCGGGTGACCTGGGAGACCTCGCCCTTGCCGCGGCACATGTCACAGGTCTGCGCCGAGGTGCCGGGGGCCGCGCCCTCGCCACTGCAGGTGGTGCAGGTGACGGCGGTGTCGACCTGGAGTTCCTTGGTGGTGCCGAAGGCGGCCTCCTCCAGGGTGATCTCCAGCCGGATCATGGCGTCCTGGCCGCGGCGGGTGCGCGAGCGCGGGCCGCGCTGGCCGGCCGCGGCGCCGAAGAAGGCGTCCATGATGTCGGAGAAGCCGAAGCCCGCCGCGCCCGCGCCGAAGCCGCCCGCACCGCCGCCGCCCGGGGACAGCGGGTCCCCGCCGAGGTCGTAGACCTGGCGCTTCTGCGGATCGGAGAGCACCTCGTAGGCGGCGTTGATCTCCTTGAACCGCTCCTGCGTCTTCGGGTCCGGGTTGACGTCCGGGTGCAGTTCGCGTGCCAGGCGCCGGAACGCCTTCTTGATCTCGTCCTGCCCCGCATCCCGTCGGACGCCGAGTACCGCGTAGTAGTCCGTGGCCACCAAATGCTCCGCTTGTTCCGCCTGTAGTAGTGCTGCGACTGGTAGCCGCCGTCAGGTTCCGACGACGGCCGACTGCTAGGACTCGGCCAGGATCTGGCCCACGTACCGCGCCACCGCCCGCACCGCCCCCATTGTGCCCGGGTAGTCCATCCGGGTCGGACCGATCACACCCAGTTTGGCCACGCTCTCGTCGCCCGAACCGTAGCCGACCGAAACGACCGAGGTGGAATTCAGCCCCTCGTACGCGTTCTCCCGGCCGATCCGGACCGTCATCGCGGCGTCCCCGGTCTCACCCAGGAGACGGAGCAGGATGACCTGCTCCTCCAGGGCCTCCAGCACCGGCTGGATGGTGAGCGGGAAGTCGTGTCCGAAGCGGGTCAGGTTGGCCGTGCCGGCCAGCATGATCCGCTCCTCGTTCTGTTCGGCGAGCGTCTCGAACAGGGTCGCCAGGACCGTGCTGACGGTCGGCCGGTCGGCCTGTTCGAACAGCGCCGGCAGTTCCTCCAGCAGTCCGGGGACCTCCGGGAGGCGCCGGCCGGCGGCTCTCGTGTTGATCCGGGCCCGCAGGTCCGACAGGAGCGTCTCGCCGACCGTGCCCGGGCAGTCGACCAGCCGCTGCTCGACCCGGCCGGTGTTGGTGATCAGCACCAGCATCACCTTGGCCGGGGCCAGCGCGACCAGTTCGATGTGCCGGACGGTGGAACGGGTCAGCGAGGGGTACTGCACCACCGCGACCTGCCTGGTCAGCTGGGCGAGCAGCCGCACCGTGCGGGCCACCACGTCGTCCAGGTCGACCGCGCCGTCCAGGAAGTGCCGGATGGCCCGGCGCTCGGGGGCGCTCATCGGCTTGATCTCGGCGAGCTTGTCGACGAAGAGGCGGTACCCCTTGTCGGTCGGGATGCGGCCGGCGCTGGTGTGCGGCTGGTGGATGTAGCCCTCCTCCTCCAGCGCCGCCATGTCGTTGCGGACGGTCGCCGGGGAGACCCCGAGGTTGTGCCGCTCCACCAGGGCCTTGGAGCCGACCGGCTCCTCGGTGCCCACGTAGTCCTGCACGATCGCGCGGAGCACGGCGAGCTTGCGTTCGTCCAGCTGGCGGACCTCACCGGCCATGGGGCACGCACCTCCGTCTTCGCACGTTGTCCGTCTGTGTCCCTTGCTGCGGACCGCTCCCGGCGGCCCCGGCCTTGGCACTCTGAACGCGCGAGTGCCAGAGCCGTACCTGCCAGTGTAAGGCCCGGGTCCTACGGCAGGAACGGCCCGGCCGGGGTGATCCTCCCCGCAGTTCCGGACCGGGCCCACTGGGTACGGCAGTTCGATCCTCCTGGCGCGGGGGTGGTGCCGGGAGGCCGTCCGGGTGGCAGCATCGAAAGCGACGGCGAACGGAGGAGCAAGCGATGTCGAGCTCGGGCCAGCACTCCCGATTCGCGCCCGACCGCGGCCTGACCGGCCGCATGGTCGCGACGATGTTCGTGATCGGGCTGCTGTACGTGGGTTTCACCGGCCTGCTGATCGTGCTGCTGCGCGGCGCCTGGCCACTGATCGTGCTGATCTCGGGCGGCCTGTTCGTGGCCCAGTTCTGGTTCAGCGACAAGATCACCGAACGGGCGATGGGCGCCCACCAGGTGTCCCCGGAGCAGTTCCCCCAGCTGCACGGCACCGTCGACCGGCTCTGCGCGCTGGCCGACATGCCCAAACCGCGGGTGGCCGTCGCCGACAACGACATGCCGAACGCCTTCGCCACCGGCCGCAACCCGCAGAACGCGGTGGTCTGCGTGACCACCGGGCTGCTGCGCCGGCTGGAGCCGGAGGAACTGGAGGGCGTCCTCGCCCACGAGCTGTCGCACGTCGCCCACCGGGACGTCGCGGTGATGACGATCGCCGGGTTCCTCGGCGTGCTCGCCGGGGCGATGACCCGGATCGCCGTGTACGGCGGGTTCATGGGCGGCGGACGCAGCAACAACGACCAGAACGCGGCCGTCCTGGCGCTGATCGTCCCGCTGGTGTCGATGCTCGTGTACGCGATCAGCTTCCTGCTGACCCGGCTGCTGTCCCGCTACCGCGAGCTGGCCGCGGACCGGGCCGCCGCCCAGCTCACCGGGCGGCCCAGCGCGCTGGCGTCCGCGCTCACCAAGGTGACCGGGCAGATCGCGGCCATCCCCAGCAAGGACCTGCGCCAGGCGCAGCCGTACAACGCCTTCTACTTCGCCCCCGCGCTGAGCGCCCGGGAGACCGCCTCCCAGCTGTTCTCCACCCACCCGACGCTGGAGAAGCGGCTGGAACAGCTGGCGAGGATCTCCGAGCAGCTGGGCCGCTGAGCCCCTTCCCGAAAGGACCGCCGTGGGATTCCTGGACACCCTGTTCGGCCGCAGCAAGCCCGTCAAGCCCGACCTCGACCAGCTGTTCGGCGTGCCGTCCGCCGCGCTGACCCTGGAGGCCGGGGCCGGGTTCACCCCCACCGGGCTCGGCTCGGTCTGCTTCGCGGCCGTCGAGGGCGCGGCCTTCGTCCAGGTCGAGCAGCAGGTCCGGGCCCTGCTGGACGCCGACACCGAGCGCGGCGGCGTCCCGGTGGAGGCCTCCAAGGACGGCTACGGCTACTCCTGGCTGCTCGCCCGGCACCGGCCCGAGGAACTGCCGGAGCTGGTGAACGACCTGCACGCGGTCAACAGCGAGCTGGAGGCGAACGGCTTCGGGCCGCAGCTGCTCTGCTCGCTCGTGGGCTTCCGCGACCCGGAGGGGCAGTCGCTGGCGCTGGTGTACCTCTACAAGCGGGGCACGTTCTACCCGGTGTGTAAACGCCCTGACCAGCAGGAACGGGACAACGCCTTGGAGATCGAGCTAGCTAACTTGCTCAAGAACGATCTTCGCATCGAGCCTGACCTCTCACGCTGGTTCCCGGTCTGGGGAGCCCCTGGGATGGAGGAGTAGGCGTGTTGACCCCCGAGAGCGAAAAGCTGCTACGAGTGCTGATCGAGCAGTCAGGCATCACCCCTGACCAGCTCCATGAGGCCTTGGGCCTCCTCACCCCGTTGACGTTGCCAGAGCTTCCACGGCAGAAGCCTCGTACGGAGGCTACTTGGCGGGCTTCCCCGCTCTATGACGAGATCCCCGTCATACGGGTAATAGAGGAAGGGTAGAAACACGTAGACGGACCCCCGCCTCGGCGGGGGTCCGTCGCTACCTCTGCATGAGGTGTTCGTGTTGCAGGCCAGCGGAGTCCTTCCAGACCACGCGGGTGATGCCCACCCCCGTAATCAGCTTTGTGCAGTCTCCGCAGGGTTCGAACGTCACGTACAGCGTTGCGCCGGCCCGGTCCTCAGGGCGGGACCAGAGGATTGCGTTCCACTCGGCGTGGTACTCGATGCAGTTCGCGTAATCGAAGCCTGGAGGGGCCGCTGAGAGGCACCGATCGCACCCACCCGCCTTGCAGCTCGGCTGTCCCGGCGCAGAGCCGTTGTAGCCCGTACCCAGGACCCTGCGGTCCGGGCTGACCAGGACGGCCCCCACCACCTTCCGCATGCAGTCCCCGCGGGTGCTGACAGCCTGTGCCAGGCCTAGGAAATAGCAGTCCCAGCAGGGACGGTGGTGGCAGCTCAAGGCCTCTCCTCGTATCGGTCGCAGACGGTCACTGGGATCAGTTGCACGTGGGTCTGCCCTTTCGGGCCTGCTACGACGGTCGTCATCAGGGTGGTGTGGGTTGCGAGACACCTCCGGTCGTCGCAACCCACCAGGGCCACCGCAGCGAGAGCCACGGCAGCCCCGATCAGGAGCGGTCGTCTCACTCCTCGTCGGCCTCCGGCTCGGCGCCGGCGGCCTGACTGGTCTCCGCGTCCCAGTACTCCGCCGCCATGGCCTGGGCCAGGTCATGCGGTACACCGGAGGAGACGGCTCGGGTGTAAACGAGGCCGGTAGCTTCGGCGGCCTGCGCGGCTGCGATTGCACGCCTCTCGAATAGAGCCTGACCGAACTCGGCCTCGATGCCGCTCAGAATCTCAGAAAAGGCGTTGTCCGGGTTCTCACTCATGGAAATACTCCTCAGCATCGGTGTCTTCAGCGCACTCGGCACACAGGCCGGTGTCCACGTCGTCAAGCCAGAAAAGCCCGATGGCCTCGGAGTTCTGGCAATACTCGCAGTCCTCGATATCGGTCAGTGCTTGCTCTCTTCGAGGTCCAGGATTGAGCCCCAGGACCGGTCGCCGATCTCGGCCTCGGCTGGCACCCGGACCCCCTTGACAGTGAATTCCATGATCCGAGCCGCCTTCTCAGCCAACTCGACTGCCCGCTCCTTCGGGAAAGAGAAAACGATCTCGTCATGAATTACCAAGCGAATCCAGGGGGTGTATCCGGCCCTGTGCAGTTCCAGCACGCCCCTAACCGTGATGTCCCGGCTCCCGCTCTGTACGTAGTAGTTCTGGGCCGCGTAGTCCCGCCCTCGGTCGACAGGGAGGCGTCGGCCGGTGGCGGTGAAGATATGGCCGTACTTACGGGCCTGCTGGGAAAGCTTGTCAGCCAGCTCTCCGACACGGACATAGGTTGAGTTGAAGGCGTCCAGGGTTCTCTTGGCGACCACCGAACTAATTCCGGCCTGCTGGGATAGGGCCTTCACACCTCCACCGAAGACCGTCAAAAAGTTCGCCATTTTGCCGATCTTGCGGGACACACCGGCGGCATCGCCGGTGATCTGGTGCAAGTCCTTGTTGTGAGTGAACGCGTCGATCATGGTCGGGTCTTCGGATTCCGCTGCCAGGAACCGGAGTTCCATGTTCGCGTAGTCGATAGAGACCGTGACATGGCCCTCTTCCGCGAGGAACATGTGTCGGACGTAGCCGGTCCCTGCGGGGAAGGTCTGTGCCGCGATGCTCCCGGAAATCGACATCCGGGCCGTCCGCGCGCCGACCGAATTTATCGACCCGTGCACCCGCCCTTCCGAGTCGCGCCCGTTAAGGGCGTTCTCAAACCAGGTACTCCGCCACTTTCCGGCCTTGGTCGCCCTCTTCACAGCCTCGGCGAGAGGGTGATCGATCGTGTCCAGGACTTCCGCATCCATCGACCAATTCCCCTTGGGGGTCCTCTTCGTGAGCTTGAATCCGAGCCCCTGGAAGGCCTCGATTAGCTGCCGGTCAGA
This sequence comes from Kitasatospora sp. NPDC056783, assembly GCF_042789895.1. Classification (NCBI taxonomy): domain Bacteria; kingdom Bacillati; phylum Actinomycetota; class Actinomycetes; order Kitasatosporales; family Streptomycetaceae; genus Kitasatospora; species Kitasatospora sp. NPDC056783. The sequence goes on along the minus strand of NZ_JBHUAF010000023.1, from coordinate 32,975 downwards.
GTTGACGTTCTCCACGCCATAGCTCCGGGCAACTTCCTTCCACTCCTTTTCCTCAGCGAGCAGTTCGGCGATTCGAGCCCTGGCGTACTCCTCGTCCACCAGATACCCGGTCCGCTCAACGAGGGCCATGACGAAGGCAATCCGGTGTTCCCAGCTAAAAAGACCCTTTCGCCGGCTGCGGAGCGGCATCAGTGGATAGAGGATATGGAATAGCCTGTAGGCGAGCACAGGGTCCATACCTGCGTACAACAGGTACTCGTAATCGAAGAGCTCCACCACCGGCCAGATATCGGCCTTCTTGGTCTTGTAGCGCTGAGCTATTCGAGTCATGGAGCCCTTGACTTCTTCGGCCAGCTCCGAAGAGATGTAGAACTTGGTCAGCTCTTCGAGCTTCAGGCCAGGGCCCTTTTCCTTGACCTGGCGCGGGTCAACGAGATGGGCGGTGATCTTCGTGCAGAGGAGCTTGGGCGCGAGTTCTTCGAGAGGAATTCCGAGCGCTACCTCAGTCACGTGGGCATCGAAATTCGCATTGTGGGCGATGACTCGCTCAGCCCTTCGCAGAGCCCAGGCCGCAGCCTCGCGGTACTCCTCGCTCAGCTCGGCGGGAAGGACCCAGGATTCATGGGCGTTTCCGAACTGGGCGAGGCGTATTCGGAAGCCCCGATCTGAATCCCACCAGTTTAGGCCCGAGGTCTCGGTGTCATAGCCCATGACCGGGTTGGCCTCTACCCAGTCGATGAAGCCCCAGAGGTCCATCACCGTTTCGACGACATTGATCCGTACCTCCTGCCGCCGAATCTTGTAGGTGATGACCTGCATGGCGCTCCTTACTTTCGGGATTCAAGGTAGATGTGCGCGATCAGATAGACCACTGCAAATGCGATCACTGCCCATGTGACGATGGCGCCGGCCATCAGCCGAGGATTCCCTCGTAGACGACCGAGACAATGTCGTCGTCGTACGCTTCGGGGTAGTGCCGAATATCGTTCTCGTCGGCATCAAGCCGTGCAGCGGCGTGCACGTCACCACATCCCGGGTAGTCCTCCATGTCCGGCGTGTACTCGTAAACGACGGTCACTCGGATCTTGTCAGCCACGCGTTTGCCCTTCACAGAGATGGTCTTTGGAGGCCTGTACGAGGTCGAAAAGGCGCACCATTTGCCCTTCACAGCAGGTGCACCCTCCGGAGGCCAACGGCTCCTTACAGGGGCCGTGAGTCAGCTCTACGCCCCCGTTTTCCAAGCCTTCGACGTAGAAATTCATGAGCCGACTCAACGGGACGACTCCATGAGGCAGCGTGCCGGCGTGTCGCCTGCCCGGGTCCAGGACCACAGGGAGCATGGGGCTGCCGCCCAAATCCAGAGAGCGACCACGGGAACCGCGAGGACGGCGACCAGGGCCACGAATGCGGCCAGGAGCTTCACGGGGCGACCCTTCCGTGCTTGTTGAATGCCTCGTAGGTAACGGGCATGAGCGTCTTGAACTGCTCTTCCATCTGCTCTGCGACCATCTCGATTTCCCGCTGTGGGAAGGACGGGACCTTGGCCGCGGAGTGCTTCGTTCGGAGGCTCAGGAAGTGCATCAGCGAGCGCGCGTTGCACGTCGCGTAGAACGAGGTATAGACACCGACGGGGAGTGCTGCCCGCGCTATCTCGCGAGAGATCCCACGATCGATCAGCAGCCAGTAGTGCCGAGAGGCCCAGGAATAGGCCGACGACAGGTGCGAGCGGACAGCAACTCGCTGTTCTTCCGTGCCGGCCTCGAACTCGTATGCCCCCGGCTTGCCGACCTGAATCAGCTTCCGGTGCTGGTCGGGCACGTAGAAGACCGGCTGAATTTCCTTATATCGACCGGACTCCTCGTTGTAACTCCACCCCGCTCGGTGCCGCATGAATTCACGGGCGACGAAAATGGGGGCCTCGATGTAGAAGGTCATGGTGGCGTGCTCGAAGGGGGAGCCGTGGCGGTCGCGCATCAGGAAGTTGATCAGGCCGGCGTCTTTGTCGGTGGCCTCGACGTACCGCGTCTCGCCTCCCAGGGTGGAGACGCGAGCGGCGGAGGTCACGTCAGCATCTTCGGCAGCGTGCTTGATAAGGCTCACGTGCATGTCGGAGCGGATTTCCACGACTCTCCAGGGGCCAAGGGGCCGGGCGCGAGGCCCGGCCCCGAGTTGCAAGTAAGAAGGCAAAAAAATAAGGCCCTACGGCCTACTTGGGCTTGAAAGTCCCGTCCTTCTGTCGCCAGAGTGGTGGGCACTGAGAGGACTTATCTCGGGCCTGGCAAAACATCGCCGCCCAATCGTCCTTCTCGAAGAGCTTCCGACCGTGCGGGCAGTCCATGGCATCGCCGGAGCTCTTGGGAGTTACCTTCCCGCCCTCGAATCGCTTCGGGGTCGTACCGCTGCCAGTTCCTCCCTTGTACTGCTCGCGGGTGTACTCCGCCGCCTTACTGGCCAGCTCGATCAGGCCGGCGGCCTTCATCGAATTCAGCAGCTCGGCGCCACGCTGAGCTGCCTCCTCAGCGGTATGCCCCTGGACTCGGGGCGTGAGCCATTCGGCCTCAAATCCGCTGGCCGCCTTCAGGGTGAACCCGATCGTGAATGGAGCGGGGATTGGGGGGGTAGTCACAGGCGCCTCCGAGGCGTTGGGGGTAGTGGGGTTCGTGGTGTCCGGCTGCGGCTCGTCCCACGGGGAGGTCTCATCAAAGGGGTTCGGGTAATTACTCACCGAATCAGTTCCTTCCCTCTATTAGCAGTATCGCTTGCGGATTTCCCCGAAGCAACTTGATAACTGGTGATGACCTTCACACAGGGCATGCGCCCGATGCGCAGATTTCGTCATAGCCGGTGTCCTCGACCTCAATGCCCAGGCGCTTCGCGTGGGCCTCGTACTCCATGGGAGAAATGCGCTCGTAAGGCGCCTGGTCCCGGGACACCTCCGGGAAGATCGTGGCTCCCTTGAGGGTGTCGAGGTATCCCTCTAGGGTCTGCATGAGGTCTTCGACGGTGTACCGGTCGGGGTCGATGTTCACGGTGTACGACACCGCCTGATCGGCCCAGGCCTGCTGATAGAGGCGCTGGACGCCCAGCATGTCTTCGATGGTGAGGTCGCCGGCGTCCTGGACACCCTCCTCCCCGACCTCCGCGACAAGCGGGTCACGGGTCGGAATCTCCACCACCGTTGTGTTCGCGGCGTACTGGCAGGGCTCCGTGTGATAGCCCCGAGCCTTGTAGTCCTTGACCTGTGCGACCTCACGAGGGTCCAGGTCCGAGAAGCGAATGCGGCGGAGGAAGTAGCGCCCGAAGACCGGATGAACGGCCTCGCCCGAGCTGCCGGCCAGCTTGCTGATGGTGCCGGTCGGGGCGATGACTCGCTTCTTCACGGGCGTCGGGATGCGGAGCTGATGCGCGTACTCCGCCGCGGCCTGGTCTACGACCTCGGCCAGCTCCTCCAGGTCCTCGATGACGTTCAGGTTGAACGCTGCCGCAGCGTATGGGACTCCGAGCCGGGCAAGGTAGTCGGCGAAGCCCAAGTGTCCGAGGCCGATCCGACGCATCCGGCTGATGGCCTGCTGAGACTCTGGGTCAGCCACCGGGGCGAAGGTCGCCCTGATCAGGTACCGGGTCATCAGGCGGTGAGCTTCGACCAGTTCGGCCCATTGAACACCGGTCTCCGTGTCCACGAAGGCCCCGAGATTGATGCTGCCGAGATTGCAGGGCTCTGCCGGTGTCAGCAGGGCCTCCGCGCACGGGTTCACGGTGAATACCCCGTCCGGTTCGCCTACGGCGCTCAGGGAGGAATTCCAGAACCCGGGCTCGCCGTCGTGGAGCATGCCTTCGCACAGGGCCCGGTAGACCTCTCGGGCGCGCTCCTCGTGCTCGAAGACGTTGGGCTTGTCTTCCAGGGCCTTGACGAACTCACTGTCGGTCTCAACCGAGATGTTGGTCGTCCAGTGCTTTGACATGTCCCGCTTGCAGGACAGGAAGTCGAAAATCTCGGGGTCATCCCAGTGCATGAGGCTCATCCGCGCAGACCGGCGGACGCCACCAGAGACGATGCACTGAGCGATTTCGTGATCGATCTCCATGCACTGGATACCGGACAGCCGGCGACCGGCCGGGGTGCCCTGGACGATCCGGCCGATGGCTCGGAGCATCTGGGCGAAGGGCTGGGGACCGCTCGCGGTGCCGCCGAAGGCCTTGAGAGCGGCGCCCTTGCGCCGGACCCGGCTCACGTCGTAGACACGAGCCGAGTGCTTGGTGCTCGGGTCATGAGCGGTGCGGATCAGGTCCGACAGCGCATCGGCCCATCCCTCGCGGGAGTCTTCGACGGGGAAGGCGCCGGCCCACTTGTGGCTGTAGGTGTCCGAGAGGAGGCCGGCCTTCTCCAGGTCCCCGTGGTCGGGGTGCTCCGGGTCGCACACAATGTGGACCTCGGTGGACACGGCCACGGCTGGCATATCGTCCAGGTAGCGCCCGGAATAGTTGGTCCCGACCCCGCCGCCTTCCGCCAGGCGCATCATCGTGAACGAGAAGTGCCGGGCGACGTCGTCTGTGTCCCACGGGGCCGCCCAACAGTTGTTCAGTGCGAAGTCGGCCACTCCGGAGGAGCGAAGGTGTCGACCTGCCGGGAGGGCCTTGAAGTCGAGCAGGAGCGCCGTCAGGGCCTCCCGCTCGCCAGGCTCGATGTAGCGCGCGGCGACCAGGGCGAGGTTACCGTCCACAACCCGGGTCACGGTCTGCGGCCACGTCTCCGACGTACCATCTGGCAGCTCGCGGGAGTAGGTACGCCGGAACACGGTCTCGGCCGTCTCAGTCTTGAAATTCATGCAATCTCGCTTCGTTGATTACTTCTTGCTGCGGATATGGCTATTCATTGCCACTGCGAGGGCATCGGCAGCGCGATACGAGGTCCGTCGCTCGGCATCGTCCCGAGGGGGTAGGCCCTGAATATAGATCCGCGTGAGGACTTCCCGGTATCGGTCGGTCAGCTTACGGAGGCCAGCCGACGCGTCCATTCGGGCCGCGAAAATGTTGTCGGAGATCCGGCACCGGGTGAGGTCGTCCTTCTTCCCGATCAGAGAGGAAATCTCTTCGTCGGTGTGCAAAAAGGACCGGAGTGCGGTACGGGCCTCCTCCGGCGTGTAGTAGTACTGGTCATCGAGCAAATCGCGCTGATTCTGCTCTCGACTGGCATACGACTTCGCGACCCGCCAGGAGAGCTGACGAATGAATTCGTCGTCATCGGCTCGCTTCGCCACGTGCTCGGCCTGCTCAACGATGTGCATCATGATTTCCTGGCGAACATCGTCAGCCTCGACCACGGGCCACTTCAGTGCCATTTCTCGGGCCACCTTGTGAGCGATCGCGTTCAGGCGCTCCCAATCCAGATCAGCCACTCTTGTTCTCCCCCTTGGCGAACTTCCCACCAACTCGCTTGATTGCCCCAAAGCGCTCGCCCTCGAAGACGAACGAGCCGTCATTCTCAACCGGAATAGCATGTGGAGTTGCCCCATGCTGACCGACGTAGAGAACGCCAAATCCCCGCTGCCAGTTGGCTGGGCCATTCCGGAGGTATCCGGCCTGTCGCACGTCCATGAGGTGGCCAACCTCGAAGCCGTAAAGGGTCTTGAGCTTCCCGCCATACCCGGTGGATTCTGGGGAGATGGCCAGCCGGTGAGTGTGCCCCATAATCACCGAGGCTCCCGCCTTCTTCGCCTTCGCCGCAGCAGTACGGCCCGCAACCTGATTCAATCCTGGGCTCTCATGGCCGTGAATCGCCACCCAGCCAGGCGCAATGGGGTGGTACGGCTCCACCCTCCGAATCCCGTACCCGTCGAAATCGAGAAGGCTCTCGAACCGGTAGAAAGAATCCTCCGCCGCGAGGGCCGGCGCACGGCTCTGGAGGTACTTCCGCGGCCTCTCGTCGTGGTTCCCCTCCAGAACCTCGACAGGGCCGTCATAGACGGCACGAAGGGGCTCCAGGAAGGCCTTCTTGCAGTACTCCGAGTCCCGGATCACCCCACCCTCGTACTCGGCCCGGGTGCCGGCCGTCCACCGGGACGGGGCCGGGTAGTCCATCAGGTCTCCGATCTGGAGAACCGAATCGGGCTGGTACTCCCCGACGAAGGCGAGGACGTTCCTTAGCGCCCGCTTATCCTCGTAAGGGATCTGGGTATCGCTGATGATGACAATTCGCTTCACGCATTCTCCTCTATTCGGTGGATGGCCTTCTTGAGCTCTCGGCGGAGCTTGCGCGCCTCCTCGACTGAGATGTTTGCCAGGCCGTGCTTCGGGCCAAATGGGCCATCTTCGACCAGGTCGATGCCGATGAAGGAATTGCCGTACGTCTGGATCGTGAAATAGCAGTAATCGGCGAGCGGGACGTCACCAAACTGAATGCGCTTCACTTCTGTTCCTCCAACTGACTGATCTCGTAATTGATGTACCAACGTGCCTTCTGAAGGTCCTGAAGGGCACTGCCCTTCCGACCAGCCCTCAGCAGGTATTTGAGGGCATTTCCCCGGACAAAGTTGAAATGCCGAGTGATCTCGATGACCTCGACCGGGAGCCAGGTGTAGTGATCGGGGTGGTTTACCGCGTCCGATTTTTCACGTTCAGGCGTCACAGACCCAGCGCCTTTCGGTACGCCTCAACCCCTTGGCTGTGGATGAATGAATTGATGTCGGTGCCCGGGTCACCGAGAATGATCACCTTGCCATTTGGCAGCTCGCTGGCGCGCTTGTCGGCTGCCGCGATCCCCGGTTCGTCGTGATCCGCGACAATGAACACAGTTTTGTAGCCGGCCAGAGCTGGATTGAAATGGGGGCGCCATGCGGAGGTTCCCTGAGACGCGATACACGGGACGCCAGCCAGTTCTGATGCCTGGGCGTCGAATTCACCCTCGCTCAGCACGATGTACGGGCTGGGGGCGATCAGGGCGGGAGTGTTGTAGAGACGAGGGTAGTCACCGGGAAGGCTCTGGTATTTCCCGTGCCCCTGGTGATTCTCCTTGCGGACCGGGGCCAGGTACTCCCCGTTCTCGTCCTTAACGCATTTGTCGGATATGCATCGGAACCGCATTGTCGCGACGCCGTGTTCTCCGCCTGCCGGCCGGGCGTACGGGATCACCAGCATGCCCCGGTAGCGTTCATGGCCCGTTCTGGCCGAACCGACGTAGCCGATTCCGAGCCGGCTCGCCACCTCCCCCAAACCGCGGGCTTCCATATACTTCTCGGCCGGGCTGTCGGCGAACTGCTGGAAGTAGTCCTTCGCTGCCTCCACCGAACCGGCTATGTGCGAGCTCTTGAGCTTTTCTGAAGCCAATTCCTTCCTCTCTTTGGATTACGTCGTAGCTGTCTTCGGAGACGTCACAGACGAAGCAACTCCACCGCTGATTTTCAGTGTTTGCACTTGCGCTCGGGTTCTCCTCAGGGTGGCGGGGGCAGAGGATTTTCTGCCAGCCTCCCCGGTCCCTGAGGGTTATGCCGTAGTAGTGCTGTAGGACTTCACTTATCGGTGGCTTCGGACTGGCGCTCATCCCCGACCCTCCGAATCGTCACCGGGAAGTCGTACCGCCGGAATGACCCGTTCTGGGTTTCGCGCTCTCCGCGCCACTTCCGGTAGTCAAACTGAATGCCTCTGGGCATGCGTCAGTCCTTGTCGAATGTGAACCTCGGCCCGAGTACCCTCCAGGCCGGATAGTCTTCGAGGTAATCAGCCGCCCTCCGAAGAACCTCCGGGCGGTCCCTCGCACCTCGGGCCAGGAGCTGTCCATTGCAGCGCTGACAAAGAAGGCCGCGGATTGCCTCTGTCTTGTGACAGTGGTCCACGGCCAAATTCGTACGGCGGGTTTCCAGGCAGATCGCGCACCGGCCGTCCTGAGCCTCGTAGAGGGCCTGATAGTCGTCGGCGCTGAGACCGTAGGTCGCTTGTAGCCGAGCGGCCCGAGAGGAGGCGCGACTAGTGGCCTTGCGGCACGTCGCACAGACCCGGCCTCTCGGGCCGGTGAAGAACCGAGAGGCCCGGCTCTTCATGCACTTCGAGCACTTCCGGTAGCCCTTGCGGGGCTCAGCCACGGGCCCTGAGCGACGATTCCAGGCGGAGCATGCGCCGCATGTCGTCCATGCCGTAGACCAGGTTTTGGAGGTAGTCCAGGCTGACGATGCGCCAATCGGTGTCTCCGGCCTGGTCCGCCAGGCCCACCGCCGCGACGTGGACACCTCGGCCCCCCGACTGGCTCAGGTCCCGCAGCATAGTCCTCAGGTTGAGCCGGCGGGGGTCCTGGACCTGGAGGACCACGGCCACGACTCCGCCGCCGGCCTCTTTGACCTCGTCGGCCGTGATCGCCGGGTTCTCCATCAGGAAGAGGTCCAGGATTTCCCTCTTGATGCTGTAGCCACCGGTGCAGGCGTAAGCCATTGCGCTTATCTCTCTCATGGTTGCTTAGAAGGCGAGGTCAACGTCCGTCAGGCGCATATTCGCCTTGTTGAAGTCGTAAGACGCGAAGGTCTGGCCAGAGGAGTCTTCGAACCCCTCACGGTTTTTCACCGGACTCACGTGGAGCACCCTGCCGTCCATCCCGTCGATTTCCTTGTGAATGGTCAGGATCAACGACGGGACGCGGCCGATCTTGCCCTTCACGCCGCTCAGCGGAATGGGGTTCATGCCGTCCGAGTGCTCGCCGGTCACATGGTGAAGAGCGAGGACATGAGCCCTGGTTTCCCGGGCCATCTCAGCGAGGTATTCGCAAAGACCCTCCAGCGAGAAAGTGAAACTCTCGGCATCTCCTACGCCCCCCACATCAATATTCGTGATGTTGTCGATCACGATCAAGTGAGGGTAGCAGCCGAAAACCTCGAAATATGCCGCAATGGTGACCTCAAGGTCGGCCAGTGTGGGCCTAGCCTCATAGACGAACCGGACCCACCACCTCTTTCCGAGGACTTCGGCGTAATCTTCGAAGTCATCTTCCAGCAGCCGGTGCTTGACCTCTTTCACGTCGGACCCGGCGATGATGGCCGTAGCCCTGCTGAGCTGCGTTGCCGCGCCGGAGTCCGCCGAGAAGTACAGGGCTGGGATGTTCCCGTGGAGCGCCAGATTCAGGGCGAACAGACTCTTACCGGTGCCAGGTCCCGCAACCACGAGGGAGAACGTCCCGCGAAGGAACTCAACCTCAAGCCGACTGAGCCCCTTGAATGGGTGCGGGAGCGGTTCACCGGCTGCACCTCTGATGTCCACTGACTGTGCCAGCGAATACATAGAACCCCTCTCCCATAACACTCCCCCAGTTGCAAGTAAGCGGAGAAAAAATAAACCCGCTTCAGCGGGCCATCTCTCACTTTGATCTTACGTCGGCAACTCCCCCAGTTGCAAGTTAGAAGTTAAAAAAAATCACACTTGTGCTTCACATCACAAAACCGACAAAGAAAGCCTGGCTTCGCCTCGAACCGTCCGGCCCTCACGCCAGCGTCCATGGCCGCGTAGCGCTCTCCCACTTGGTCCGCGGTGACCTGCCTGAGGTCTACGGGATTGGACAGGCCACCTTTCTGTGCGAGGTACCAGTCCCCCTGATTCACCGTGACGCCGAAGGCCTGGCGAACCGCGACCCCATACGTCTCCAGCTGGAACCGGCTCTTGGTACTCCCTGTCTTGAGGTCTCTGACTCGCACGGCGCCGGCCTCGGCGATGAGCTGGTCTATGTAACCCCTCACCATGACGCCACCCAGCTCGACCTGGAAGTACAACTCCAGGGCCTGCTTCTCCTCGGGCGTCCTCCAGATGGCCGGCTGGTGCTCCTGGGCCCACCTGACGTACTGGGCCGTCTGCTCCTGGCCCAGGACGTAACGCCGCTCGATGTCGTCGGCGCCAGATCCCGAGGCCGAGAGCCATCGATTCGTATCAGACTCCTGGTCCAGGGCCTTGTTCACCAGGACGCTGTACTCGTCGGAGAAGAGCTGTACGGCCGCCTCTTCGGTCATCAGCCGGCCCGAGCGTTCAACGGCCTCAGCCGCGCTGTGGAAGGCCGTCCCGTGGTGGCTCCAGGCCGCCGGCAGGGGCGTGACGCGCTCGATGCGCTGCAAGTAAAAGCGCCAGCCGCACTTTTCATACTGCTCAGTCTGGCTGACGCTTCGAGGCATCTTCTCAATATTGGTCACAAAGCCACCTTCGGGCAGAGTCTAGAGTATGTGTGGGATTTACTGCCAGGAAACCATGGATGCGGGTAGTCGTTCTCCTCGCGCGTGACAACCATATGTTCGGGACGGATGCCGTAGCGCATGAAGATCTGCTCCTCAAGATCCACCAGCTCCGCGATCTCCTCATCGGTAAGGCAGGGGGCGTACACGATGTCCCAGTATTCGGTCACCACCGTAGCTGTGTGGTGTGCGATCACCAGATTCTCCGCCTGGGTCAACCTCACCTCGATGGTCTTACTGTCCGCAATCTGTGCAGCCACTTCCTTCACCTTGCTAGGTGAGGTAAGGCTAAGCATTGCAGGCATCCAAAGCCTCCCCGACGCGGCCTCGCCAATAGACAGTTTGCGAGGTCATGGCACAACATATCCCATCCATATGGATAGTTCTCCCGAATAAATCGTGAGCTAAGTCACGTCCACGCGTCCTCAACATTTTCGATATCAAGTTGTGATCTGAGCTTCTTTAATGAATCGTCAGAAACACAAAACAGGCCCCGCTTCCTGTGCGGAGCCTGTGAAGTTCAGGGCATTGAGATTGAGTTAAGAGGTAGGCGCGTCAGGAAGGCTCAGGTACTTCTCAGCTTCGGGATCGCGCACGCCATCGGAGGTGAGGGCCGGCCACCTAACCACCAGTCGACCATCCTGAGGCTCCCTCTGCACGTAGGAAAACCCCTTGCTATTTGAAGGGTCGTACTGTAGGACAGTCCCCTCCCGCCGTATGCGCGCCTCGAAATTGATGGCCTCGGTTCTCTGTCTCGCGCTAAGGGAATCGTCTCCGAGACGTAGTCGCACCCATACTCTCAGCACCTGGATCGGATTCTCGTCCTGATGCCCTGTAGAGGTCTGCACTCGCCAGACGGCACCGATCAGGCTGTTTGCCCTATTGGAATACGGCCGGCGCGTGTACTTGAGCCTATTTCGCGCCAGGTTGACCGCTTGCCTGGAGCAGCCGTACTCCTCGGCGATCTCCTCATCGGTTTTGCCCTTAATAAATCTCTCACTAAGCACGCTGTCGCCCGGCAGCTTGTAGTCAGGCATCTGGAAACCTTCCTGCTCTGTCGGCCTCAGTCATTTCTGTTAATGATCAAGCTGAAGCGGAGTTTACGGCCCAATCTCCCCAGTTGCAAGTACCGTACCGTTCAGTCTGTTTGTTCGAACCCCAGTTCGAACTCTAGCTGTGAGCTGGGTCTCACTTCAATGAAGCATGGCCTACCTCCTAGGTCGTGGACACATACATCTTTAGTGAGAGAGCGAGTGAAACGATCGATCGAACAAGATCATAATCACTCTGTGTTCAAACTAGAGACTCATCTCCTAAGAAGTTTCCTCCAACCTTGTTGAGTACCTAATTGACTCCAAGGGACGCATGGAGGACGGCCCCGGCTGCCAGACCAGCATCCGGCCGGGGCCCTCACTCGACCACCCAGGGAGGTGCCCGTGCCCAGAGCCAAATCCATCTGTCTGAAGAGCGGCTGTACCTCCCCGACCGTGCGGGACGGGCGCTGTGAGGTTCACCAGGTCCGCCGGGCCTGGGATCGGGTCTCGCCCCGGAACGCCAGCCGTCCGAGTGACTGGGCGAGCCGGCGGTCCCGGGCCCTGGCTCGCGATAGGTTCACCTGCCAGCGGTGCGGGGCTCGCCAACACCTAGAAGTCGATCACCTGATTCCCGTATCCCGAGGCGGGTCCTGGGAGGCAGACAACCTCTGGACCCTGTGTCGTGACTGTCACCGCCACAAAACGCATAGCGACCGGCAGCTCTGATGTGTTCCCCCTCGCCGGCCGGAGTTTCCGGCCGGCCTCCTGGTCGTAGCGCAGTTGGTAGCGCACCCGGTTTGGGGCCGGGATGTCGCAGGTTCGAGTCCTGCCGATCAGACGAGGTGCCCGTGCCGCGTAACACGGGATTCAGGGGTGTAGCTCAGTTGGTAGAGCAGCGGTCTCCAAAACCGTGAGCGGAGGTTCGAGCCCTCCCATTCCTGCCATGCGGGTCGCTCCCGCAGGTCCCCGAACCTCCCCCTGATCAGGGGCCGGAAGGGCGGTGCTGGTCGTCCAGCGGCCTAGGACTCCCCCGTGAAGGGGGCAACGCCGGTTCGAATCCGGTCCAGCACACCACCACCACGTTCCCGGCCCGCTCCCCTTTATAGGGGAGCGGGCCTCACTCATTCTCGGAGGCCTGCCATGTCGTCTACCCGCTGCACTGGGGGCTGTGACGACTGCACGGCCAGTCGGTCGGCTCCGGCCTGGAACTCGCGTGCGGTCCGCCGGCGCGACTGGCGCCAGGACGCGCGTGACGAGCTGGAGGACCTGGCCGACCTCTACGAGGTCGACGTGAGCCGGGTGAGGCTCCAGTGACCCGAGGCCCCCGCCCCAAGGAGAACGCGGTTCGCCGCAACAAGCACGAGCACGCCCAGGAGCTCACCAACGAGGCCCGGCCCGGCCGGGAACTCCCCCGCGGCCTCGGGATCACCACGAGTGGTGCCCGCCGGTTCTGGAAGACCTGGGCCTCTGCTCCCCAGACCTCTGGTTGGACAGAGACCGACTGGGCTGAGCTGGAGATCACGGTGAAGCTCGTGGATGCCTTCTACCAGGGTGACGTGAAGTTGGCCGGGGAGATCCGTCAGCGAACTGCCAAGTGGGGCGGAACGGTTGAGGATCGCGCCCGCCTCCGCATGTCCATCAAGGACGAGGACCAGGACCAGGACGCCGACCAGGCGCCGGCCGAGATGACCACTCCCGCAGACCTCGATGAGGAGCTGTTCCGACTTTTGAACTCGTGAATGAGGTGAGCCCTTGCAGACAGGGAATCTGCCCGCAGGGGTACCTGCCCCACACGAAACGCTCGGCTACCAGGTCATCCGCTGGTGCCAGCGATACATCGTCCAGCCGGACGGTGAACGAGCTGGCGAGCCTTGGGAGTTCACTCCCGAGCAGCTGAGATTTGTACTCAACTTCTACCGAATAACCCCGGATGGGGGGTGGGTCTACTCAGCCGGCACGCTGCGGCGCGCAAAGGGCTGGGGCAAGTTAGACCCCACTCCTGGCGGCCCTGGCGATCGTTGAATTTATCGGCCCGTGCAGATTTTCCCACTGGGATGCCTTTGGGCTCCCGGTAGCCAAGAGAGTTCCGCTGCCGACGGTGCAGATCGGCGCTACCGCGCTCGACCAGACCGACCAGACCATGGAGATGATCCGTGGAATGCTGTCGGAGTCTCCTGCCGAGAAGGAATTCAATCTCGACATCGGCAAGGCCGTCATCCAGTTCAAGAGTGGCAAGCCGGGAACGATCCGTCCGAAGGCGACCGCCGGCCGCACCAGTGAGGGTAACCGACCCACTTTTTGCTTGATGGACGAGTGCCATCACTGGGTTGGTTCAAATGGCGGTCCGGATTTTTTCCAGACCCTTAAGCGGAATATCGAGAAGACCACTTCCGCGGGCTCTCGGTGGGTCTCAACGACCAATGCGTATAACCCGAATGAAGACTCCGTTGCCCAGCAGATCCACGAGTCAGACATGGTCCGTCAGGGCTTCTGGCTGTACGACTGCCTTGAGGGCGACATCGAGGCCGGCGAGCTCCGCGACGAGGAAAAGGTCAAGGCCGCCCTGGTCGAGGCGTATGGGGATGCCGCCTGGGCCGACATTCCCGGCCTGACTCGGACGATCCTTTTCGACCGCACCACCCCGGATTCCACCTACCTCCGGTTCTTCTTCAACGCCATCGCGGAATCCTCCGATGGCTGGATGAGCAAGTCGGAGTGGGAGGCGTGTGAGTCCGACGACGACCCGATTATGCCGGGCGATCAGATCGCCTTGGGCTTCGACGGAAGTATCCGCGGTGACGCGACAGGGATTGTCGGCGTCCGCCTCCGGGACGGCCGGCTCTTCATTCTCCATCTCCAGGAGAATCCCCGAGATCCCCGACAGCCTGACTGGGAAGTCGACGTTCTCGCGGTTGAAGCGGCCGTGCAGAAAGCTTTCTCCACGTACCGGGTTGAGTGGATGTACTGTGACCCGCCGTATTGGCAAGAGGCCATCGGCCGGTGGGCCCTGGGGCACAACGACCGGGGCCAGGATTACGTCTTCGAATTCTGGACCAATAAGCCTACTCGGATGGTCCAGGCAATCGAGCGGTTCCGGACCGCTGTAACGGTCCAGGACCTGTCCCATGACGGTAACGAAGACCTGAGCCGGCATGTCCTTAACGCGGTGACGAGAGAAGTCCCGCAGGGAATCCTCATCACCAAGGACTCTCCCCGTTCCAAACGTAAAATCGACCTGGCCGTGTGCGCCATTCTCGCATTTGAGGCCAGAGCTGACGCAATCGCTGATGGACGTCTCAAGGTGCGACGGAGGCGTGTAGTCGGCTTTTAGCGAGGCTGCATGATCATCCCCCCAACTGGCTACAGCGCCATAGGCCCTCCGGATAGTCCCGTCCAGTGGCTTGCCTATCTCCACTCGAAGTTGCCCGGTCCCGGCTCACAAATGCTGCGATTCGCCGAGTACTACGAGGGGAATCAGCAAAAGCTTGCCTTCTCGCAGATGCGATACAAGGACGCTTTCCGCGAGGTCTTCTCAGAGTGGCGAGACAATTTCTGTGGCATGATCATCGACTCTGCCGCAGAACGCATGCACGTCGATGCCTTTTCCCTTCCCGGTGACTCTGGAACAGATAAGGCTGCCCGGGAGTGCTGGCAGCGATCCAGCATGGATGCCATGTCCAATGCGGTCCACCTGGACGCGATGATTCAGGGCGTCTCCTACGCGAAGGTGTGGCCGAACAAGGCCGGCGAGCCCATCATCACGCCGGCCTCGGCAGAGCGCATGGCGGTGCAGTACAAGGCCGGCTCGCTGGTAGAGATCGAGGCCGCGGCCGAGTTTAACGCGGACTCGTGGGGCCGCGTCGGGGCAACCCTCTGGACCGAGGAATACGTCTACGAGGTCCCGTTCGGAGAAACCGACTGGGAGGCTGGCAAGCTCGCCCGGAACCCGCTCCGAGCGGTGCCTGTCGTCGCATTCAACAACCGTGCCCGCATCCTCGGAGATCCCTTCTCGGACCTCGCCAACTGCGTACCCATTCAGGACGCGATCAACAAGACGATCATGGACGCCCTGACCGCATCCGAGATGGCGGCCTTCCCCCAAAGATTTGTGACAGGTCTTGAGATCCAGGAGGACGCCAACGGCGTCCCGATCGAGCCCTTCCAGGTCGCGGTGGACAAAATCCTTCAGGCCGAGGACCCCCAGGCCAAGTTCGGCTCCTTCCCGGCCGCCGATTTGGGGAATTACGTCACGTTGGTATCCATGCTCGTCCAACACCTTAGTTCTGTATCCCGCCTCCCCAGCCACTATTTTTTGGTGAACGGCGGTTCCTCGCCTTCCGGCGAGTCGATCACTTCGGCAGAGGCCGGCCTAGTTGCAAAGGTCCGAGAGAGAATGCTCCACTTCGGCGAAGCCTGGGAGCGGGTAATCCGCCTGTGCTTCGCCATCAAGGGCGATAAGCGCCGGGACGCATTCAGCCTGGAAACGGTCTGGAAGGACCCCGAATACAGGACTGAAGCCCAGCATATCGACGCCCTGTTGAAGCTGAAGCAGCTCAACGTGCCAGAGGAACAACTCTGGTCGGACGCCGGTTACTCCTCCGCCCAGATCGAATCCTTCCGCGAAATGCGGAAGGAAGACGCGAAGGCTGCTGCGGAGGTCGAGAAGCTCGGCCCCAAGCCGCAGCAGGACCCTGCTGCCCTCGCCGCCAAGAAGGCGGCCGGCAAGCCGCCTCAGGGTAATGCGGGGAATGCGAACCGCAAGATCCACGAAGTGAAGAAGTAGCCCCCGAAATGGCGGGCCTATCCGAAATGGAGATCACCCATGCCTGAGCCCGAGAACACTCCTACTCCCGAGCCGCCCAAGCCGACCACTCCCCCGGAGACTCCGCCGGCCGAACCGGCCACGGAGGCCGAGAAGTGGAAGGCCCTGTCCCGCCAGAACGAACAGCGCTGGAAGACGGCTTCCAAGGAGCTGGAGGAGCTGCGGGCCGCGAACATGACCGAGCAGGAGAAGGCTCTAGCTGACGCCCGTGCCGAGGGCCGACAGGCCGCGCTTTCCGAGGTCGGAACCTCCCTCGTGCAGGCTGAGATCCGCGCCCAGGCCGCCTCTGCGGGCGTGACCGTGCCCACTGAGTACCTGGACCTCAGCCGCTTCCTGGCGGAGGACGGTCAGGCCGATGCCGAGAAGGTGAAGAGCCTGATCGAGTCCTTTCCGAAGCCTTCGCCCGAGCCGAAGTTCCCTGACCTTCAGGGCGCCGGCTATCACCGAGGTAGCGGCGCCGGCGTTTCGAGCATGGACCCCAATGAGCTGGCCGACCTGATCGCCGGCGGTCGTTTCCTCTAACTCCCCTCTTCATTCTGAGATAGCCCTTCAGCGCTTCTGCTGGAGGGCTTTTTTCATGCCCTCTTGGAGCGCCTATGGCCACCACCACCCATCATTTCAATCTTGACCCCAAGCAGGTCACCATTGCAGCTCTCGGCCTCCTGGACCGACAGCTGACCCTTGGCGGCATTCCCGCCCGGTACTCCGAGCTGAATTTTACTGGTGGCATCGGCGACGTGATCAACGTTGACCGCGAGGCCCGAGGTATTCCGGTCCAGTCGGCCGGCATCACTTCCCCAATCACCAACCCGATTACCGGCGACAAGAACGTGTTCGCGGCGGCGACGGATCGGCCCCTTCCGACTGCTGACCGTCGGGCGCCTACCGGCTTCGTGAATGAGAGCCGTTTTCCGGTTCAGCTCACTACGCTGGCCCAGAACTCCACCGTCCTCTCCATGGAACAGGTGGCGTTCGACCTCCGCCAGTTCGGTTCTCAGGTCCTTTCGAAGCTGACTCGGGGTTTTGCCGAGTATTTCGATGACACCACCGCGGCCTTTATCAAGGCGAACATCACCCGATCCGGTCTGAGTGCCGCGCAGTCCAAGGCGATCGGTGGCGACGTCGCCGTTACGATTCCGGCCCCGGACGGCACCGCCGCAAACATGTCCGCGCGCGCCCTCGGTATTCGTACCGCTCTGGTGGATGCCCGGATGTCTCTCAACCTGGCGAATGTCCCGACCTCTGAGCGATACCTGATCGCCGGCCCCGAGGTCGAGGCGATCCTCCTGAAGGACCCGGAATTCGTCGCGGTTGACTACAGCGGTGACACCAACGCGCTTCGCCGGGCGACTGTGGGCCGGATCTACGGTTTCGATATCGTGATCCACAACTCCTTCGGCCTGGAGCTGTATCTCTTCCACCGGTCGGCCCTTTTCCTGGTTTCGGCTTGCCCGGCCATTCCGATGGGTGCCGTAAACGGCTCCATCCAGAACATCAGCGGCATTGCTACCCGAATGCTGATCGATTACGACTTCGGCAAGAAGGCGGACACGATTGGTCTGGACACCATGTACGGTCTGGCGACCGTCAAGGAGGACCCGGACTATTCGGTTCGCGGTACCTCGATCGGCGAGAAGTTCGTGCGCGGGCTGAAGATCAGCATCACCGAGAAGCCGGCGGGCTGATGACGCTCGCCTCCGTTGAGGATGTGGCCGCCCGTCTTGGGCGGCCTGTCCTGGACGACGAGCGCCCCCGGGTCGAAGCGCTGCTGGACGACGTGTCCGTGCTTATCGCCGAGCACTGCACCGGCGCCTGGAATCCGCTCGACCCGCCGGCCTCCTTTCGGGTGGTGGCCTGTGCCGAGGTGATCCGGTGGCTCGCCGTGACTCCCGGCGTGATCTCGGAGCGCACTGGCGAGCTGGAGGTCCAGTTCGAGGCCTCCGCCGCTACGTCCGGTCTCTCCGAGGCCGCGAAGTCCGGTCTCCGCCGTTACCGGCGGGCTCTCTCCTCTATACCGCTGACTCGGGAGGTGCCACCGTGCCCCGGTACACCGAGCCCGTAGAGGTTCACCGCGCCGCCCTGGTGGCGGACGCGTACACCAACCGGCGGGACTGGGAGCACGCAGAGCGGGTGTGGTCAGGCCTCGCCTCGGTCCAGCCCGGCAAGCCGTACACGGTCAGAAGTCCTGAGCGCGAGACGACAGTTGACCGGCTCCTCGTCTACCTCCCGCCCTCTGCTGATGTCGACTCCGCGGACCGCATCACGGTCAAGGGCACCGCGTACCAGGTCGAGGACGAGCCGGCCCGCTGGCCCGCTGGCCGGCTCAGCCACATCACGATCAAGGCAGTGAGGGTGAGGCGATGAGCAAGTTCACCTTGCGCATGGATCGGAACTGGGAGCGCGAGATCCTGGCTCTCCCCCAGGCCCGAGAAGTGGTCGAGCTGCACACCGCCGACGTCGCCGCTCTGGCGATCAAGGAGGCCCCGAGGGCTTCCGCGACTCGGAACAACTGGAACGCCTCGAAGAGGAACATCGAGGCGCTGGTCACGCTGTACCGAGACGGCTGGTACGGCCAGGTGGTCATCGAGTTCGATCACGACGTTCGGCACACCATGCTCCAGGAGCGCGGTTACCGGGACCGGAAGGGCCGTCGGCACCCGGGCCGCTTCTTCTTGAAGGAGGCCTTGGAGAAGGCGAGGGTCGAATGATCGATCCCGTCAACTCCCTCTGGGAGTACCTGAGTTCACGTCCTGACCTACCTGAGGGCTCCGTGACCGGGGACCTGGTGGGCCGCGAGGCCGGCGAGACAACCGTGTACCTGAATGAATCAGGTGGTCACCGCATGGTCCGGGACCGCATGGACCGGGCGGACGTCGAGTACGACGTGTATCACCAGGAGCGGGCAGAGGCGAAGCGCCTGGCCCTCCTGGTCCGCCGGCTCCTGCTTGAGGAGCTGCCCGGCCAGGAGGCCGGCGGCGCCCTGGTGCTCGACGTCGCCGAGATCTCCAGACCCCGGTACTACCCGGACTCGGTGAGCCGCGAGCACATGTACGGCGGTGAGGTCAGCATCTTCTATGTAGAGGGTTAGGCCCTCCGACTCCCCCATATCTTCCATTCTCATCCAAGCCCTGAGGCCCTAGTGGCCTCGGGGCTTTTTTATGCCCGGAGGCCAGAGCCTATGGCTAATGACGCCCAGAAGATTCGATTCGCGCCGAATGGCGGCGTGTTTGTTGCACCTGCCCCTAACGGCCTTCCCGGCGGTACTCAGCTACCGGTAGATGTCGGTGACGGCAAGGCTGTCCCATCCGGCTACAGGGCATTCGGCTATGTCGACGAGGGAGGTGTCACGATTACGCCATCGATTGAGACGGACCCGGTTAACGCCTGGCAGTCGGCGACCCCAATTCTGTACAACGTCAAGTCTGCGAGTATGCAGATCAAGGCAACTCTTCTGGAGACCAATCAGCTCACCAGTGAGCTTTTTTGGGGCGCCCCGTGGGTGGCTGTGAAGAATGAAAAGGGTGAGGGCACCAGCACCTATCGGCTGGACCTTTCCTCGACCCCGGACCTTCAGGAGATCAGCCTGGTGGTGGACTGGTCTCAGAAGGGCACTCTGTATCGCTGCGTGATTCCGCGGGCCATGATTTCTGACCGAGGCGCTATCACGCTCCAGCGCACCGAGGCCCAGAAGTACGAGCTGACCATCAGCGCCCTGGATGCCAATGGCAGCCTGGGCTACGTGCTCACCACTGACAACGTGACGGGTACTGGTGGTGGTGTTACTCCGCCGGCTCCATTCGCTTCCACGGTCGCCGTTCCGGGTTACACCTCGAATGATTCGGCAGCGTCCTCCTGGACTGCCCGCGTGACTGCTACCGGAATTACTAGCCCGGCGACCATCAAGCTCCTGAATGGGACTGGCGCCGCTTTCCAGCTCCAGACCACGCTTGCCGCTGACGGCAATTACGACGTGACCATTCCAAAGGGTCAGGCCACGGCGGAAATCAAGGTAACTCACGCCGGTGTGGATTACTGCTACAGCGTGACCGACAAGACGCAGACGGGCGTATCGAAGGCCTGCACGGTCGTTACCGGCTAATAGCCGATGGCCCCTGCCGGGGAGGGCTCATAGTCCCCGGCCCCCATTCTTTCCCTTTAGATGCTGGAGTTCCCCCCATGGCCGTTGCCAAGAAGACCACCGCCCCGAAGACTGCCGCCGCGAAGGCGGAGGCGACCGAGACCCCAAGCACCTTCGAGCATGCCGGTGTTACCTTCACGATCCCGACCCCGAAGGACCTCCCGCTGGCCCTGCTGGAGGTCCAGGATGAACTTGAGGCCGTACGCCTGATCGTGGGCAAGGGGTCGTGGGCGGAGTACTGGGCCACTGAGCCGACCATCGGCGATTTCCAGGAACTTTCCGACAAGATCAACCAGGCTCAGGCCGGCCAGGGAAACTAATCCAGGTCGTTGGAGTCATCCAGGAGTATCCCGAGGAACTTGAGGCCGATCTCCTGGAGCACTTCGGCGTGGATCTCCTGGACCTGTGGCGCGGCCGGCTCTCTCTTCGCCGTGTGCATGTGCTGATCAGCTCGCTCATGCGCAAGCCGGGCCGTTCAACTCTCCTGGCGGCCATGGACGAGACAGCTCAGTGGGGCACCGCGGAACACCTGCTTGCCCGGGTGAGCGATTCCCTGGAGCTCTCCAACTACCTCTTCATCAAAGCAAATTCGGAGTCTTCAGCCGACCTGCCGATCCCTCAGCCGATTCCCCGGCCTGGCCTCGATCCTGTCGACCTGGCCGCCCCTGAGCCCGACTTCGCCAGCGGGGCGGAGGTGGCCGACTTCTTCACCCGCATGAGCACTCTCTGACCTTGGAGGCCGCATGGCGCCATCCACTCGCGGCCCGATCAAGGTCGGCAGCGGCTACATCGAGATCAACACCAGTCTCAGCAATGAGTCCGTGGCCAAGTTCCGGGCTGAGCTGGTCAAGCAGATGGAGAAGGCGGGCGCGGAGGCCGGCAAGGCCTTCGGCACCGCCACGACCAAGGGCTTTGCTGACCTCCCGAAGGCAGCTGCGACGGCCGCGAAGAAGGCCGGCCAGGCGGTGGAGTCGGAGGGCAAGGATTCCGCTGAGACGCTGGCCCGGATCGAGAGAGAGCTGACGGCCCAGTTCGGGGCCGAGGCCACACGCCGGTTCAAGGAAGCCAGGCAGCTCGAAGAGCGGAAACAGGCGCTCGCCGAGGAGACCTCGACCGTCACCCGTGCAGCTCTTCGCACCGCCGTGCAGCAGGAGACCGAGGCCGCGACGGCTCGCAGTCGGCTGACTCAGCAGCAGGAGCGAGAGCGGGTGGCGAGCCTCCGCCGGCAGGCCGAGGAGGCGGCTCGGACTGCCCGCCAGGAGCGGACCCTTAGGCAGCAGGCTCTAGAGGATGAGGCCCGTATTGATCGGGAGATCGAGGCCACCCGTCTCCGCCTTGAGCGGGAAACTCAGGCAGCAATCCGGGAGACCGCCCGAATTCGCCAGCAGGCCCAGCAGCAGGCCATCCGGGACCAGATTTCCCAGACCACCGCTATGCGGGACGGTCTCCGCCAGCAGCTTGCTGTCACCCGCACCACTCTGGCCGATATGGAGACCTCCCACACATCGGCCATGACCCGGATACGTAACGGGTACAAAAAAACTTTCGAAGGTATCGAGAAATTCGGCACCGGGATTTCCGAGTCCGGGCACCTGGTCACCAATAATTTGGTTGCGCCTCTCGGCCTCGCGGCTGCCGCTGCGACGACTTTCGGTGTCAAGTCCGCGGATGCCATGATCTCTGCCCAGACCGGCCTCAAGGGTATGGGTGTCCAGCTAGCGGACGTTAACGGTCTCCTTGAGCAGATGACGCAGTACGGTATTGAGACCCCGTACAGCGTCACCGATATGCTGAAGTACGGCACCCGATATGCGCGTGCCAACGCGGCTCACAACGAGAAATTCAATTCCACTGATCCGGCTAAAAAGGCCGAGGGGTCTCGGGAGGTCGCTCAGCGCTCCGTCGACATGGTCAAGATGATCGGCGACAGTGCCGCGTACGGCGGTGTCCTCGACCCGACCATGGTGTCTCAGGGCATGTACGCCCTGGAGGTCATCCAGGATATGGGCCGCGCCCCGCTGCGTAACGTTAAGCAGTTGGAAAGGGCCACTGGTATTCCGGCCCAGTATCTCGCCAAGCTGGTCGGTTTTCACGACCGCCCGTTCACCGCAGACGAGATCAAGGAGCGGACAAAAGCGGCCAAGGACGCCGGCGCAGTCCTTGATCAGCCGAAGACTTACGAAGCCAGCGCCCAGATGATGGACTTTATGGCGCGTGCCAAGGACACGGGCGGTATTTCCGGCGAACAGCTTATCGTGAAACTTCTCGAACATTGGCGAGAAGACCCGAATATCAACGGTGCCGCTAAGCGCATGGGTGGCGCGACAATCTCGGGCCGCATTGAGAACATGAAGGAACAGACCCAGTTCAAGCTTGGCCAGATGTTCTACACCAAGGGCGAGAACGGCGAGTTCGAGTACTCGAACCTTGGCAAGAAGATCATGGGCGAGAAAGTCCAGGATGAGAAGGGGACGCGCTTCGAAGGCGGCCTCCTCAATGACGCCATGGACATTGGGAAGTCTCTCTTTCCGACGCTGAAGGTCACTGTCGAGAAGTTCATCGACACCCTGACGAAATTCACGGGCTGGATCAAGAAGGCGTCGGAGTTTCTGGAGGAGCACCCGGGGCTGCGGGACATGGTGTTGAAGGCGACTCAGCTCGCTGCCGTCCTCGGGCCTCTGGCGATTGCGGCTGGTGTAGTCCTCAAACTCTTGGGCAAGGCAGGCAAGCTGGTCGGCACGGCGGCCTCGGTCGCCACCGCCCCTGTGCGAGCTGCTGGTCGTGGAGTCCGCGGAGCTACCCGGGTTGTCCGACAGACCCGTGCCGGCCTGCAAAGTCGGGGTACCGAGGACGGTTTCCTCCGTGGCTACCGGAACAGGCGCATCGAACTGTCCGGTGGCACCTCTGGAGATGAACGACGCACCCGGAATGAAATCCGGGAGCTGGAGCGCCAGATCCGTGAGGCCGACGCCAGGACGGCCGAGCTCCGCCGCGACCTCCAGCAGGTCAACAGCACTCAACTCCGCGCCATCATCGGCGAGTTGTCGGGTGGGGCTCATAGTGTCGAGGGCGCCGCGCAGTCCGCGAGGACCGAGGTCCACCAGGTCCAAACGCAGGGGATCGAGCCGCTAAACCGGGCCACCCTTTCCGGCCTCCGCTCGGAGTTCACCAACGCCCACCAGGGCGCCGAGCGCCTGGTCTCCTCCCTGAAGGACGCCCAGCGCGAGGCGGGTCAGCTCGACGGTAAGAAGTTGGTTGCGCTCAAGGTCCAGCTGGACAGTGCGCATGGCGTCGCCAGCGATCTGAAGAACAAGATCGACGCAACCTCGTTGGCTGTCGGTCAGCTCAACGGTAGGACTCTCACCGGCCTTCGGGCCGAGTTCACCCAGGTCCACGGTGCGGCTGATCAGCTCCACGAGAAGATCGGTCAGGGAACCGGTGCGACCTCCGTCGCCGGTCGCGTCGGCCTGCTCAACCAGCGGAGCCTTTCAGGCCTCCGTGGCGAGTTCGATCAGACCACCTCAACGGCTGATCGACTCCACGAGAAGATCGGTCAGGGAACCGGTGCGACCAGCGTGGCCGGCCGTGTCGGCCTGCTGAATCAGCGGTCTCTGTCGGGGCTGAAGAATGAATTCGATCAGGTCCATAGCGCCGCCGAATCGGTCTACACCAAGGTGGGCCAGGGCACCGGTGAAGGGTCCCTGGCGGGCCGGATAGGCCTTCTGAATGGCCGTTCTCTCGCGGACATCACGAAGAAGGTCAACGATCTAGGCGACGCCCTGAGCAAGGCTCACGGTCATGCCGAAAAGCTCGATGCCTCGATCAACAACATCAGCACGAAGGCACCGGGTGGGCACGCCGGGAGTTCTTCTAATCCGTCCAAGCCGGACGGCAAGAAGAAGTTCGGGACTGGTGGCGTCCTTCCGGGATATGCGCCGGGCGTTGACTCTATTCCGGCGATCCTCTCCCCGGGTGAGGCGATTCTCCGCCCGGAGGTCACCGCGGCTCTCGGGCCGGCTCTGATCCACTCCTGGAATTCTGCTGCCCGAAAGGGTCAGCTCAGCCGGTTTGCCGGCGGAGGCATCGCGGGCCGCCTCGGTTTCGATGAGATCCGCAACGCGATTCAGCTAAGCAACGTTTTCCCGTACGCCTCGGCGGCGGCCAACGTCATGACCTATTCCAAGGCCAGTGACGATATCGGCGGCGAGGCTCAGGGCGGGCTTCTGCGAGTTGGGTCGAATGCCTCGAAGTGGGTCGGCAGCGGCGTCGCGGACCGGTTCCGGGACATCTATCGATTTGTCACTACGGATTCCTGGAGCATGCTCCGCCGAGTCCCTACAGCTCTCGGTCAGGTCGCCGGAATTGTCGGCGGCTCCATCTCGCCGGTGCTCGGGCAGTACTTCTGGGACGACGTGTGGAAGGGCGATGGAAACATCATCCAACGCGGCAAATCCTTCCTCGGGGATACCTTCTCAACGCACACCCTGAAAGAGATCGCCTCGAATCTCGGAGGAGGCCTCTGGGAGTCGATCAAATCGCTCGCCGGGAATGCCTACGACCTGGTCACCGACCCAATCGGGACTGTGAAAGAGGGGATCAACGGAGTCTGGGACATGGCCTCTGCCGAGGTTGACCAGGTCGTCGACATGGTTCAAGCCGTGAAGGACATCTACGACGCGCCTGGCGATTATGCCTGGTCAGTCCTGGATGATGTCATGAGCACCGCCAAGGAGGCCCTTCCGAATACGGAGGGCCTTTTTGATTTCAGCTCGGGTTCGAAGGTTTCGGCCAGCATCCCGGTCACGGATCTGGATTGGCGGGACATGGTGGGCGGGCATCTGGACCCGACCGGAGACCAGGTTACCCGGTGGCGTCCGACCGTCCAGCGGGTGCTTTCCGAGCTGGGCATCGACCAGAGTTACACGGATCTGGTTTTGCACCGGATCAACGTGGAGTCCGGCGGTGATCCGAACGCGGTGAACATGTGGGATTCAAATGCCCTGAATCCCAACATCGGCCCGAGCGCGGGCCTCATGCAGACGATCCAGGCAACGTTTGATGCCTACGCCGGCCCGTACGCGTACCTCGGCCGGCTGAATGGTCTCGCCTCGATTTATGCGGGCCTGAATTATGCCACCCACCGCTATGGCGCCGGGTGGCCACAGGCCCTCTCCGGGAATTCCGGGTACTGGTCCGGGACGTTGTCTGCGTCTCCGGGGCTTCGCCTTGTCGGTGAGCACGGGCCGGAGCTGGTGAGTTTCCGTGGGGGTGAGCGGGTGCACGATTCCGGGGACACCCGGCGAATGCTCCAGGGCAAGACCTATGAGATTCACATCCACGAGGCCAAGAGCGAGGACACCACCAGCGCCGTTCTACGCGCCCTCCAGTACGCGGAGGTTATGTCAGCCATGTAGTCAAGGAGGCCCCATGCCAATTCCGGCGAGTAAGCCGCTGGTCCAGGATCAGCAGCCGGCACCGCTGCCGCTGCCACCTCAGCCGGTGGCATGGGGCCATACCCACGTGACGATCACGGGCTCGAACGGTCAGGGGGAGGAAATCCCCCTGACCGCTTTCGCAAACCGAGAGTGGCCCGTCATCCTCATTCAGGCCGGAGCTACCGGGCTGGATATGCCACCGGTCGAACTCCATGCGGACGACAGCCCTAACCTGGACGGGAGCATTTACCGGGGTTCAAGGGTTGCCGCCCGGCAGATCATGATTCCGGTGTACCTGCACGGGGTTGACCGTCGCACCCTGAAGGACCTCAAGCGCCGGCTGATCGCAGCCCTCAACCCGAAGAACGGCTATTGCGTCCTCAAATTCACGGAGGGCGATTCCCTCACCCGCACTCTCTACGCCTATTACAAGGACGGTATGCAGGGTGATGAGGGCGTGGACAACGCCGGGGTCCGGTTTATGAAGTACGGACTCCAGTTCACGGCCTTCGACCCATGGTTCTACGGGCCCGACACTCAGGTTGCCGAGTGGCAGTTCGGTGGTGGAAAGCCCCTCCTGAAGACGGGTAAGGCCCTGTTCCCGCTCTCCCTGAGTAAGGGGATTCTGTCCAGCAAGGACATCCCGATCATCAACCCTGGCGACGTCGAGGCCTGGCCCGTGTGGCAACTCACCGGCCCTGTCCGCGGATTCAAGATGACCGGCCCTGACGGTAAGACCTTCGGCATCTCCGCAGGCCCCGCCGGGGCACCTGACGCCGTGCCGGCGGGACGAACTCTCGTCGTGGACACCAGGCCCGGGGTGAAGACCCTCAGGGACGACCAGGGCACCAACTACTGGGCCCGGGTGGACGCCTCCCCCACGCTCTGGCCCATCCAGGCCGGAAAGTCATCCATCTCTGTGGCCCTCACAGCGGGCAGCTCCGCCGCCTCACTCAAGCTCACGTTCCGCCCTCGCTATGAAAGTTACTGACGCCTATGAGTTACCGAATAGAGGTCCGAGACCGGGACCTGAATCGGGTCGGCGTCATCGATACGTGGATCAAGCTCGATTTCATCGTCCGCTTCTGCCAGCAGGGCTCTTTTCAGCTTCTCGTCAAGGCTGGCACCGATCAGGCGAACCTCTTGCAGAAGGGCGGCGGGATCGCCATCTTTCAGGAGGGCGTTCCTGAGCCGCTTCTGACGGGGCAGATTGAATTTTTTCAGCAGTACTGGACCGTCGAGCAGCACACGGGCCCGGGAAGTCTTTACATTGGCGGGAAGTGCGATAACAAGATCGCCTATTCCAGCCTGTCTTTCCCAGAGCCCACGGCGCCCGTTGCTGAGCAGTACAAGGCGCGTGCCACCCGCCAGGCCTCCGGCTCGGCGAGTAAGGCGCTGTGGTGGGAACTGGAGCACGCTGTAGGAGCGTCCGCTCTCCCCGACCGCCGGATTCCTGGCCTGAAGATGCCAGCGCCGGACGACCTCGGGGCCCAGGTCCACGACAGCTTCCGCTTCGATGGGCTCGGGGCCACTTTTGAAAGGTGGACTGAGGGTAAGGATTTCGGGTACCGATTCCTCTACAACCCCGACACGAAGACGATCGACCTGCGCGTTTTCAGGCCCCGGGACCGCTCCAAGGAAGTGCGATTCAGCCCGGAATTGGGAAACCTGAGGGAGTTTATCTGGACGCTGACTGCACCCCGTGTTACCCGCGTCATCGTGGCGTGCCAGGGTGAGGGCGAGGATAGGTACCTGTACCAGAAGGTCGACGCTGACGCCGAGGCGGAATGGGGCGTGCAGATCGAACAGTTTTTGGACCGTCGAGACCTCCCGCTGAAGACCGACCCGGCAGGTAAGCCGATGAAGGCACGCGAGGACACGACGGACGAGGAGTTCGCGAACGCGAAGAAGGCCGTCGAGGATGCGGCGGACGGCCTTCTCCAGCAGGGCGAGAAGAACGGCAATTTCCAGATCTACCCCATCGACACCGAGCAGATCCGATTTGGTCGTGACTATTTCGTCGGGGACCTGGTGGCGGTCTCGATCGATGGCGTTGAGTACGTGGATATCGTCCGCGAGGTCACCATCTCGGTTGAGGATGCCGGCAAGAACCTCACCATTCGCCCGAAGGTCGGCGAGCAGGGATCGGGCGACCCTCTGAATTTGTACAAGACCGTGTCGGAGCTTCGAGAGAAGCTGAGGAAACTCGAAGCGAGGATGTAACTCATGGCAGAAGTCAGCTACCCGTTTTCCCAGGCAAATTCGTCTGGTGGAACCGAAATGGTCTCCCAGGTGCAGTGGCAGCAGATGGCACACCTTTGGGGAGGGGACCGCGTTGATTACCAGCTCACCAGCTCGACCCTGGACCCGGGCGCGCTCCCCTTTGCCTGGCGAGTGATCAACGGCCGCACGATCTCTATCGACGCCGGTAATGCGTGGGTTGGAGGGTTCTACTACCAGAACACTGCCCCTCTGAATGTCGAGATCGATCCTAACCCCACTGACCGGGCCCGAAAGGACACGATCGTGATCCGGGCGGACGTCGTAAAGGGATCGGTAAACATCGTGGCGGTGAAGGGGCAGCCTTCCATCTCCCCTATCGCTCCGCGGCCTCAGCGCTCGCCGGGCGGCATCTGGGAAATGGTGCTCCTCGAAGTCGACGTACCGGCCGCCAACGGTGCTCTCTCCGTCTACTCCCGCGCTAGCTATGACCTCCCACGTCCCGTGGCAACGCCCTGGAATACCCGCTCTACGGCTGACTTCATCCCCAAGGGCACCTTCATCTACGACCTCGACCAGGACGGCGGAGATAGTCCCTACGAGGCGTTCGCGGGCCGTGACGGCTACATGGTGACCCGCCACCTAGGAAAGGCCCGGCCATACACCCCAACCCTCTGGGGTGTGAACAACCAGCCGGCCGAGGTGGATCGCGTCTGCTGGTGGCGCTGGATCGCGCCCAATGCGTACCACTTCAATATGAAGCTCCGGAACTCGACATCAGCTGACATCGTGACTACCGGCTGGTATATGCAGGCCTCTCTGCCGAATACGGCGAATGGCCGGACGGCGCAGGTGTTCCAGGGTTACATCGACAACCCAGCAGGTGGCGCCGGTAAGGCGTGGATGACATCCGTAACGGGCGTCACCTGGGAGGGCCCGGGAACCACTGCCGTGAATTTCTACACGCCTGCCGGTGACTCCTTGAATGTGCTCCAGGGGATTCCCGCCCACTCCACCCTTTATCTGTCCGGCACGGTCGAATCCGACATTTTCACTCAGTAAGGAGGCACCCTCTTGGCTCGAAATCTCTTCGGCGGAACGGCCTCTGACGTAGCCGAATCCGTTTCCGGCGCACGAATCCCGGGCGCTGTCGGAACCGTGTGGGACGGGCCCTCGGAGGGCGCCCGGCAGGTGACCGACCTGACCGACACGACCGGTGCCCCGATCATCCAGCTCGTTGCCGATGTCCGAGGCATGATCCCCAGTTTCTACGGCCCGCCCTCCGGCGCTGAGAGGGTGTGGGTCGACTTCGGCGCCGGCCGTACCGGCCTCGTCTCCGTGACGGCCGGCGAGCGCCTGGTCCAGCACCAGGCAGCCCCCGACCCTCACCAGGACCGGGCTTACGTGGACGAGAAGTTGGTCAACTACCTGCCCCGCACAGGCGCTGACCTCCAGGTCCCGGCAGGCACGGACTGGGCCCGGTGGATTGTGCCGAGCGCGGTCGACATCAACGGGTCTGCGTGGAAGCTCAAGACGTCGGATGGCACCGACTACACCCGGCTCCGGAACTCGGGCGCTCTCCTGATCGACACCATCGGTGTGCGGGCCGCGCTCTGCATCGGCGCCCCTGCGTACGGCGCCAACCAGGCCGTGATCAACGTGACGAACTCGAAGGCGACCACCACCACGACCGCTTCGGTGTTCCGAGTCCAGGGCGATGGATCGGTGGTCAGCTCGGGCACCGTAACAGCAACGAACGTGGGCAACGCCCGCGTCTACAGCGGCCCCAACGCACCGTCCAGCCCTCGGGCTGGGGACGTGTGGGTGCAGTATGGCTAACCAGCTCAAGGTCTGGGACGGGTCGGCCTGGGTCGACAAGACCCCACAGGTCTGGGACGGGACCGTGTGGGGTCCGCGGCCTCCCCTGTACTGGGACGGGGCTGCGTGGATGAGCGCGGCCCCGGCGGTCCGTGAGTTCCCGGCCTTCGTGGCCAGCACCCGCGCCCTCGTCGTGGACCAGGCCCTCGCCGAACTGGCGCTTCCACCAGTGCGCACGAATGATTTCATCGTCTCGATCTGCGTCAGCTCGACTCCGGCGCCCCGGCTAGTGTCTCCTGCGGGTGCGATCCCAACCCAATACACCCTGACAAGCGGACTGCTGGTAGCTGTGGCGGTCTGGCCCTGGGAACCGTCCCGAGGGGCCTCGGTGGTCTGGGATGTGGGCGGTGCCCGAAGTGCGGCCCTGATGAACCTGGCGTACCGCAACGGGGACATCTCCAACACCGGGCTCACGCCCGTGGTCGGCATCCAGGAGTACAGCAATACGAGTTCCCTGCCGCTGATGCCCTCGACTGGCTACCGGAATCTCTACGCGGCTGTGACGATCTCCAGCACCCTCACCGGTCTGTCCTGGCCGTCCGGCATTTCTGCCCGGGACCAGCAGCTCGGCACGTTCGGATCGAATCAGGTCAGTTTGATGGCAGCCGATACGCCGGGCGCCGGCGGCGGAACTCCCGGAACGGTACAGCTCGACACCAAGGTCTCGTCTGCGGCCGTGGTTCTCATCTCGATTCCAGGAAAGTCAGACGGAAAGTCTACCTGGATTCTGGGTGACTCCATCGCTTCTGTTCTCGGCACTACTACTATCCTGGAGCTCTAATTGATCTCACTCCCTGCCCTGAAGAGCTGGGTGTCTCGTCAGGTGATCGGCCCGGCCGACATGAATTCTCAGGTGTACGACGTACACAACGCGCTGTATACGGTGGCCAATGACCATGAGGCGTCGATCAACCAGCTCAAGGCAAATCCGGTCCTCTCGGTCACTCTTCAGAATCCTCTTTCCCTGCCAGCAAACGCGTCGTCCGTGGCCTACTGGAACACGTCCAACCCCCTGGCCAGGGTCGGGACCTGGGCCACCACGGACGGCGGGACTATCAAGGTCCCCGAAGCCGGTGTCTACCGTTTCACCATGTCATCGGGCGGGTGGTCGGTCACTGGCCTGTCCAAGGTCCGGGCCTGGATCATCACCCCGACTGCCCGAGGCGGCGGCTTCTACTACCCGCCGCTCAACGAGCCGGCCACGAATTCGTTCACTCTCACGGCGCGGATGAACGCCGGCGAATCGTTCACGGCTTGGGTTGTCAGCTGGTGGAACGGATTCCGTAGTGACAACGGCCTCGGAGACGATCGAGATTCGTGGAATCTGACCGTGGAGAAGATTTCCGCCTAAGGAGGGCTCATGACTCCCACTGACATTTTCGGCTATGCGGGTGCCGCGGCCTCCGTTGTGGCCGCTTTAGTCATTGTCCGGGCCGCATGGCACATCAAGACTGCCGAGGTTTGGCGAGGCGAGGCCGAGGCGCAGAAGACGCGTGCTGACCGTCTCCAAGACGACATGAGTGAAATCAAGGACCGGCTGACCCGAATTGAGGCAGAGAACAGGCGACTGGTCGAGCTGATCACGACTCTGGACCCTTCCCGGATTCGGTCCGGAATTAGCCCATAGGAGGCACATGAATCAGGTATCCGATGTATTCCGAGTCGCCTCCGCTGAGGTCGGCTATCAGGCCGAACGCGCCCCCGGCGAGAGGCCGTCTGGTCATCAGAAGTATTCCGGGCAGGTTCCCGGCCTGGAGTGGTCCAACTACCAGCCGTGGTGCGCTACGTGGTGCTCCTGGGTGGCCCTGAAGGCTGGCGTCCCGAACCTCTACCCCCGCACTGCATCCTGCCCCAACGGCGTCGAGTGGTTTCGGGAGCGAGGGCGTTTCTCTGCTTACCCGGCAATCGGGGCCCAGGTTTTCTACGGGCCCGGTGGCGGTACTCACACCGGGATTGTCTACGCGTATGACGCGAATTCCATCTACACCTATGAGGGAAATACTTCTCTCACTAATGACGCAAATGGCAATAAGGTGATGAAGAGGGAAAGGCGTCGCCGGGATGTGTATGTCTACGGGTACGGTCTCCCCCAGTTCTCCGAGGGCGTCACCACATCGGACCCGGCGCTGAAGGGCCGGCCAGGCTTCACCTACGCGGCCGTCGCGTCCGGCCCGGTCGGGGCCTCGGGCTCGACGTCCAGCTCCTCGACCCGCACCGTGACCGTGCGGGCCGGCCAGACCGTCACCGCCATCGCGGCGGCGGCCGGTATCAGCGTGGCCGCCCTGCTCTCGCTCAACCCGA
Source organism: Kitasatospora sp. NPDC056783 (assembly GCF_042789895.1). Taxonomy (NCBI): domain Bacteria; kingdom Bacillati; phylum Actinomycetota; class Actinomycetes; order Kitasatosporales; family Streptomycetaceae; genus Kitasatospora; species Kitasatospora sp. NPDC056783. Next base: position 954 of record NZ_JBHUAF010000023.1, on the reverse strand, counting down.
GTGTCCAGGACCACCCGGACCAGATCCACCCGGGGGACTCGATCACCGTGCCGGCCAGCCCCGGCGACGTCCAGGTGCCGCCCGTCGATCCGGTCGCCCCTCCCTCGACCTCGACTTCGTTCCCGGGCGCGGACAAGTTTGGCCCCGGGGCCAACAACGCCTCCGTCACCAGGCTCGGCCAACTCCTGGTCCAGCGCGGCGCGGGCCGCTTCTACTCCGAGGGGCCAGGTCCTCGCTGGAGCGAGGCCGACCGCCAGGCCGTGAGGGCTTTCCAGCAGGCTCAGGGCTGGGCAGGCAGCTCCGCGGACGGCATTCCCGGCCCGCAGACGTGGGCTCTCCTGGTCAACCACCAGGGCCGCGACATTCCGGCCGCCAGCTCGGCTTCGTCGAGTGCGGCGCAGGCCTTCCCGGGGGCTACCCGGTTCCGGCCGGGCTCGGTGAACCAGCACGTCACGAAGCTGGGCCAGGCCCTGGTCCAGCACGGTTACGGCCGGTTCTACGCCGTTGGCCCTGGGCCTCGCTGGAGCGAGGCCGACCGACGCGCGGTGCAGGCCTTCCAGCACGCTCAGGGCTGGTCTGGCACGGGTGCCGATGGCTACCCGGGACCGCTCACCTGGTCCCGCCTCTTCCGATGAACTAATCAATCCTACAAGGGAGTTCAATGAATTCATTCATCAGTACGCACGCCGTGCGCGTCGTTGCCGCTGTCGCGGCCCTGATCCCGCTCCTGACTGCCTGGTACCCGTCGATCCCGTGGGAGGCTCTGGTGGCCGCTGCTGCGGCCCTGCTCGGTGTCGGTGAACTGGCCCAGCGCCACGAGAACACCAAGACGTCGGCTGCCCTGCACGAGACTTCTCCTCTGGACGTTGCGGCTGGCCTCCAGGCCGAGCTGACCCGCAAGGAGCTGGAGCTGACCTCCTGACCTTGAACGCAAAAAAGCGCCCTCCCCGAAAG